>NZ_LMHQ01000022.1:0-17173 GCF_001428225.1 Acidovorax sp. Root70 | reverse complement strand
CACTACACTTATCCACAGCCGACCTTCACAGGTTGGCCATTAGCCCTGGCTCAAAATTCAATCGGCACGGTGGCTCAATTTTGAATCGGCGCCAACACCACTGCTCATCCTGAGCACCAAGCTCACCAGAACGTTGTTTTAGATAGAAGCCGCGATCATCAGGGCCGCATTTCTTCCGCCTCCAGCCTCTGGTGAGGCAGCCCAGCCCAACGTTCACTGCTTACAGTGGATTGAGCAGTGCCAGCGCCTTGCGCTTACCCAGCTTGAGCACTTCAGCAATGCGCTCCAATTGCGCTGCCCGTGGATGAACATGGCTCGTCTCCCACTTGTAGACAGATATCGAAGAAGCACCCAGCAACTGAGCCATCTGCTTCTGCGTAATACCGAGTGCTGCGCGTTTGTCGATCAAGACCTGAGCATCGAACGGGATCTGCTTTGACTTCTTGGGAGTGACGTCTTCAGTCACTGCCTTGGCTTTGGGCGCATCCGTTGCTTTTACCTGCCGTTGGGTGGCCTTGAGCTGCGAAGTGAGGCTTTTGACTTCCCGCTTCAACGCTGCGATCTCCGAACGGTGGCCAGTGATCGCCTTGCGCATCCCCTGCAGTTCAGGTTTGAGCTCCTTGCGCGCCATGCGAACAACTTCAGCGCGAAAGGCATTGGAAAACGTATTCATAGGCCCAATGGTAACTTTGACGTCTTATCGCTCGCTTAGGGGCAGACGCACCGTCGTGTCGCACTCCTTCTTCGTCCCCCAAAAAACAAAACCGCCAAAGGCCTGAGCCCATGGCGGTTTGTTTCGGTGGCCACCGAGAAAGCTTGACTTATTTCCCAGCCTTGTCCGCCTTGCGCTTCGCAGCCTTGGGATCCACCACAGCCTTGAACTTGGCACCCGCCACAAACTTCGGCACCGTGCTCGCTGGGATCTTCAGTGCTGCACCGGTCGATGGGTTCTTGCCCGTTCGTGCTGCACGCTTAGCTGACTTGAAGGTTCCAAAGCCCACGAGCTGCACGGCATCGCCTTTCTTGACGGCCGTCTGGATGGTATCGATCAGCGTTTCCAGCACCGCATTGGCTGCGGTCTTGGACAGGTCATTCTTGGAAGCCAGGATTTCAACGAGTTCTGCGCGGTTCATGGATGCTCACGTGTAGAGGTTGGAAAGGACGGATTTATAACCCCGCCGCTGACGCCACGCTTGCTGGGACTCAATCATGCAGTGCACTTCTTGGCAAAAACTCCATGCCCGTGCGTTTCACCAACTCCTGGTAACTGATCGGCCGCCCCACCATCTCCCCCTCGCGGTTCTCTTGCCAATGCGCCCAGGCCTTGTTGGTCGTTGCGTCATACACGAGCTTGTACAGATAGGTCGGCACCTTCACCCCATTAGCCCCAATGCGTGGCCCCGCATCCGTGAACGCTGGTCCGGTGATCACAAACACATCTCCCTTGGCCCGCTTCACATAGTGCCGCGTGTCCTGCTCGATCTTGTTCCAGGCACCCCCGTTGTGCTGGGCATTCTGGGGGACCATGTTCGCCAGACTGAAGCTCTGGGCCATGGAAGTGGGAGTGGCCATATCTCCCGCAGGCGCCATGTGCCCTCGGGAGTAGCCGGAGTTCTTGTAGTCCTCCAGCTCCGCCCGCTCACCACTGGGCAAGCGCGCATCCGCAAAGAACCGCTTCGCCCGCTTCTCATCGGCATCCTCGATGAGCCTGCGGTTCAGGCGCTGGGCCACAAACACCGGGGTCTTGGTGGTGCCTGAATGCAGCACCGCAAACGCTTCATAGCAAAGCTCGCGCAGCTGCGGCCGGGGTGTGATGGCCGGTGGCGTGCCATTCGCAAAGAACTGCGGGCACTGCGCAAAGGAGGTGGGCTCGGGCGTGAGCAGGGCTGCACTGTCGAACTGCGGAGACCGTGCCCAGGAAAGATTCGGGAGAGCAACGCTGGCAAGAGACAGGGCCAGCACAGCTGCCAGGCGCACACGGCCTGGCCAAGAGAAGAAACGATTCACAGAAGAGGCATTCGAGTCGAATTTGACGGAGCCCGATTGGAGCACCGTTCACCTCTCGCTTCTGGCCCGAATGCTCGGATCCCGCAGGGTTTTACAGCTGCTTGCAGAGATGGGGTGCACAAACAGAAAGGGCTCCCAAAGGGAGTCCTTTCTGCCTGCCCGCCCCTGCGGTTCAGTTAACACTCCCCATGGCAGCAGCACCCGCACTGTGCGAAGTGCCACCGCCATGGAAGTCCCGCAACTGCTTTAATCCAACTCAAGCAGTTGGTCTGTCAGATACGCAGGCATTCACAAGCCGCCTTGCGGGAACGCCTGCAGGTTCGTCAGTTTTGCTGAAGTCACGCTTGCCATTGGTTTTGAAGGCTCGCCTACTCCGTAGGCGTTGGCTCGGAAAGCGACAGCTATCGTGCTAACTGGGTGCCAGCGGCCCTTTTTCATCAAGCTTTGCACCCGTTGCCGATATTTCTGTGGATTTGGCGCATTCTCCTCACGCCCTTTGTGTCGCCGAGTGTTGCACCACCAACAGGCAGCAACGATGTTTTGTGCGGAATCGCGCCCTTGATCCTGGCGAGCAGTTAGATGCTCAGCCGTGCACCGAAGGTACTTTTGGAATTTAGGCATGAGTTCATTGGGCGTGAACTCAGGCAATGCAGGTTCGATCATTACCAAACCGCAGTAGAAGCAACGGCATTGTTGGATGAGCGCGGACTGGATACGGAGTTTGGCTATCTTGTTCATTTGGCAGCAGGGGTAGTGTTGAAGCTACTCCCGTTGCCGATAGCCGGACAGGTCGGGCGCCGGGGCATCGCACCACTCGGCTATGCGCCAAGTCACCCGGACGCGGCCGGGTTCGCGTTAGCCCGGACAACCAATAATTTATATCTCTGCGTCCAGTCGGCGCAAGTACCGGCTGTTGCACGCATGCGTCATGCTGACTCAACAGGTAACTCGACTTGCTGCGCCGGATCCTTCGCCCTGTGCACAAACACGTCGGTCTTGATGAAAACCTTCTTCACGTCGAAGTTGAGGTACAGGTTCTTGGCCAGCGGAATGTCCACACCCACTTGTTCGGCAAGGGCGGCCTGGTGCGTGAGACCTGGCGCCCCTGGCGCGAATACCTGCGCAAGTACCGGCTGTTGCACGCATGCGTCATGCTGACTCAACAGGTAACTCGACTTGCTGCGCCGGATCCTTCGCCCTGTGCACAAACAGCTCCACCGATGGCACCTTGATCAGCGACTCTGCCTGCTCGATAGTGCCTTGCAGCCAGGTATCCCAATCCCCCTTTTCCAGCGGCACCACCGTGCGCTTGTCCTGCTTATCGGGCGGGCGCTTGGGGTCAGTTCGGTGCATCAGGTTGAGGACAGGCACATCGTCGCAGTTCTGCGTGATCATGGTGTAGCTGTGCAGCACCTCGCCTGTGGCCGGGTCGGTCCACTCGCTCCACAGGCCCTCCAGGCCCCAGGGCTCGCCGTCGGCGCGCTCAAACTGCCAGGGTATGTGCTTGCCAGTGCCCCAGTAGGGTTCGACATACAGCTGCGCCGGGATGATGCAGCGCTGCCCCTTGCGCCAGGGGCCGCCGTAGGTCCATGACTTGGCCATACCTTCACGCCGGGCGTTGACGGTGCTCAAGCGCTTGCCGTCCTTGCCGGTGGGGATGTGTGTCTTGGAGTTCGGCGGGATCATGCCCCACTGCCCTACCACCAGCTCGCGCCCGGCTTCCCCCTTGGCCCGCAGGAACGGCCCACGGTACAGCGGGCTCATCTTGTCGCGCCACTCTTCCTCGGGCACGTCACCGAAGTGCAGCACCAGCTGCTCACGGCCCGGGACCTCGTAGTAGGTACACATGGCAACATTCTGGCAGCAGGGAGCTATACTGTAAATATGTACAGTCTTTGGAATTCCCCGCTACCGGTGCCGTACGACACGGCGGCGCAGTCGCTGGCTTTGCCCCTTTGCGGGGTGAGCGTGCGCGCGGGGTTTCCATCGCCAGCTGACGACTTCGTGGTGGAGCGGCTGGACATCATGCAGCTGCTGGTAAAGCACCCCCAGGCAACCTACTTCTGGCGCGTGCGGGGTGACTCGATGCGAGACGCTGGCATTGAGGACGGCAGCATCATCGCGGTGGACCGGGCGATCAAGCCCAAGCACAACAGCATCGTCGTGGCCATTGTGGACGGCGAATGCACCGTGAAGTATCTGCACCAGCGCGCCGGCCGGATCAAGCTGCGGGCGGCCAACCCTACCTATCCCGACATCATTCCCCGAGAAAGTCAGACCATTGAGGTGTGGGGCGTGGTGAGCGGGTGCGTGAAGCTGTTTCTTACCTGATCTGATGGACGGAGGCCAGCATGTACGCGCTGGTGGATGGCAACAATTTTTACGTGAGCTGTGAGCGGGTGTTCCGCCCCAGCCTCAACGGCCGCCCGGTGGTGGTGTTGAGCAACAACGATGGCTGCGCGATTGCCCGCAGCAATGAGGCCAAGGCCCTGGGCATCAAGATGGGGGCGCCGTGGTTCCAGATCCGGCACATGGAAGAGACCCACGGCCTGGTGGCCTTGAGCGCCAACTTCACCCTGTACGGCGACATGAGCAACCGGATGATGAGCCTGGCGGCGGGTCTGGGGCCTTCACAAGAGATCTACAGCATCGATGAGTCGTTCATCGGCCTGCAGGGCATGCGCGGCGACCTGACCACCCGCAGCCACGCCATCCGTGCGCGCATCCACCAATGGGCGGGCATTCCTTGCGGTATCGGTATTGGTCACACCAAGACGCTGGCGAAGCTGGCCAACCACATCGCCAAGACGGCCGAGCGCAAACCAGGCAGCTACCCGGCCGAGCTGGCCCAGGTGTGCAACCTGACCGCCCTGTCCGCCCAGGACTTGGACGACGTGCTGGCCAGCACGTTGGTGGAAGAAGTCTGGGGCGTGGGCCGCAAGACCGGTGCGCAGTTGCATCAGTGTGGGGTGCATACGGTGCTCGACCTGGCACGGCTGGACCCAGCCATGGTGCGAAGGCGCTGGAGCGTGGTGCTGGAGCGCACCGTCCGCGAACTGCAGGGCATGCAGTGCATCGACCTGGACGATGCACCCGCGCCCAAAAAAGAGATTGCCTGCACCCGGTCATTCGGCCAGGCGGTGACCGAGCTGCCGCCGCTGGTGGAGGCCGTGAGCGAGTTCGCCAGCCGAGCGGCCGAGAAGCTGCGCAAGCAAGGCAGCCTGGCCAGCCAGTTGCTGGTGTTCTGCCACACCTCGCCGTTCCGACCCGGCCCTCGCTTCAACAAGTCGGTGGTGGTGCCACTGCGCCGGCCTACGGCTGACACGGGAAAGCTGGTGTGGGCGGCTGTAGCTGGCATGCGCCGCATGTACGAGCCTGGGTACAAGATGGCCAAGGCAGGGGTGATGCTGCTGGACCTGGTGCCGGGCAACGTGCTGCAGGGCGAGCTGGATCTGGAGGATGAAGACCGTCGCGACCGCACCCAGCTGATGGTGGCGCTGGACACGCTCAACCAGCGGTATGGCAAAGGCACCGTGCATTCAGGCGCCACGGGCGGCACCAACAAGGGCAAGGGCTGGGGGATGAAGCAGGAGAGGCGCACGCCGCAGTACACGACGCGGTGGGAGGATGTGCCGGTGGCTAGGGCCTAAGAGTGGAGGCGATACCGCGCTCGAAGTCGGCTCTGCAGCGTTCACGGTCGGTCGGCGCTGGCCGTCTTACTCACGATATCCGCCGCATGGCGGTCCTTGCGACGTGAAGCCTGCCGCCGCGTCAGCGGACCAGTCTCGAAGCATCAACTGCCCTTTGGCGACACGGCGCTCGTCGCCAGGGGACCGGCTATAAACGACATTCCAGGCGGGCCACAGAGCTCAAGCTTTGACAATTTGACGAGGGCGCATGTTTTTCTATGTCGATGAGAGCGGGCACACGGGTTCGGAATTGTTCGACGCGACCCAGCCTGTCCTGTATTACGGGGTCCTGTCGAGCGATATAAACCTCGATGTGCTGGTCGAGGAGAGGCTCACCCCCTTGCGCAAACGCCTCGGCGTGGACCGACTGCACGCGGCTCAGCTTGGAGTCGGCAGACTGGCCACCATCGCCGACGAGTTGGTGTCCATGCAGAAGAAGTTCACCTTGCGCTTTGACCTATACCGGGTGAATAAGCCGGACCACGCGGTCATCTGCTTTTACGATCAAGTCTTCGACCAAGCCATGAATCCGGCCGTCACTTGGACCAGCTATTGGACGCCGCTGCGATACATCCTTTTGCTGAAGCTCGCATCCTTGTTCGAAGAAGACGATGCACGCCTCGCTTGGTCAGCCCGTATCGACACAAACCGAGCGCGAGCCAACGAGAAGCTCATCTCGGTGTGCCAACGAATCGCGGGACGTGTCGATCAGCTTTCCGACGCGCGCTCGCGTCAGTTGATCGGCGACGGCCTGACATGGGCCGCCCAGAACCCGGATGCGATTGGCTACAACGTGGATCATGCCGACGACATCAAGCAGATCAGCCCCAACATCATCGGGTTTCAGTCGGTCATGCACGGCATTGCAAGGCGAATCGTGCAGCGCGGCAAGCGAGCGTCGAGAATTGTCGTGGACCGGCAGTCCGAGTTCAACAAGGCGCAGAAAACCCTCTCGGAGTTTTTCGCCGCCGCGTCGGGCATGGAAGGCGCAACTGGCCCCGGCATGCCCAAGATCAGCTTCGCGGGGATGCCCAAAACCCCCATCGAATTCGCAGCCGGCACCGACAGCGCGGGGCTTGAGCTTGTCGATGTCTACCTGTGGATTTTCAAGAGGCTCATCGACGGCAAGGACATGGCCGCGGAGCTGATGCCGCTGGTCTACGCCCAGCGACATCGCGGCAACACCGATGAAGTATCCCTGCGAGCCATTGAGGCCAGGTGGGAACGGCATTTCGCCAACATGCCCCCGCTTGAAGACATGCCGCCGGAGCAACTCGAGGCGGCGAGAGAAATCATGGACAAGGAAGAGGCACGCCGGCAACAAGCCCTCCAAGGCCATTTGGCATCGCCTTGAGCTGCGCGCCAAGGGGCCTAAGGCACCGGTTGTAGTGACAGGCGGTTGCCACTCCAGCGCGAGCCCGAGAAGCCGCAGCGTAACAACTGCGCGGCATCGAACTGGGCAACGGCCACATCAAACGTCAACCGGTATGGCGGGCAAGAAGCCCGTAGCGTCCGTCGCCGACCAGACCGGTGAAGACCTCGATGTACGCCAGGTCCTCGATCGCAGCCGGCGGGTCAGAGTTTTCGATGACGATGACCTGCAGCTTCTCCTCCAGGCTGGCGAGATGCTTGTAGAACTTCTCGGCGAGGCTTGTCGCCTTCAGCGCCTTCTCGTCGTCCGACAGATCGCCGTGCTTTGACTTCAGCGGCTCACGGTACGTCAGCAGCGGGGTGTCGAGCACCAGGAAGCCGGGATGCGGTAGGCCCTTGTCAATGCAGTGCACGGCGACTGCCACGTTGAAGGCCGCATGTAGCACGGCGCGGACACCCTTGCCGTTGGCGTCCCTGGCCTTGCCGGCGACGGTGATGTCGTTGGCCTTTGCGTCGAACTGGATCTTGTCCGCATCCGGGAAGCCCCACTCGGTCAGGACCGCTTTGACGGTCTCGCCGAACTCGAAGAGCACCGTGGATTCAGGGCCAACGGGAAGAGGGTCGCGCTCGCTTTTCGTGGATGCCGCGGCGATCTCTGCTCGGCGGTTGGCCAACTTTTCACGCCGCAGGTGCAGGTCGATCAGCTTGCACAGTTCAGCGCGCTGGGCGTTGTAGTTCTCGAAGCTGCTCCGCAGCGACGCTTCCGTGGGGCGTAGGTCCAGGGCGCGCTGATCGAATTCTTCAATCTGGTCCTCGAGTGACGCGATGGAGGTCGTGAGCGCCAATGCCTCGGCGTGCAGCGAATCGACGACGTGAGCCAGTTCGCGCTGTTCACGCTCGATCTTGCGCGCTTCGGCTGCCGCGGCCGTATGCGCCATCGAAATCTCTGTGGCGGCGTGCTGGTGCTTCTGCGCGCCGGGCGGGGCGCCGCAAACCGGGCAATCACGGCCGGCCATGGCGGCCAGCAGGCTGCCGCCCTCCTCGATGGAATGCAGCCGGTCCAAGTCGGAGTTGTAGACCGCCTGCAGCTTGGCGAAGCGTTCCAGGGTGATGTCGAGTTCTGCAGCTCGTGCGGTGAGTTCCTGGCGGCGGTCAACCGCGGCACGCCGCTCGGCGGCGTTGTCATCCAGCATGGTCTGCACGGCCCGCAGCTCGGCGGTGGTCGTTGCGCCACTGGCGTCCAGTTCCGCGAGCTGTGCGTCCACCTGCGTCCGGTCTGCCGGGGCGTCGCCCAGTTCCTTGTCGAGCTGCGCCAGCATCTCGTCGACGAGCTCCAGTTTGGCCGCCTTGGCGGCAATCCGCGCGGGCTCGGTGGGGACTGTCACGGTGGCCGCGTCGTCCTGACCGGTGAGGAGCAGCTTGAACAGGTTTTGATCGAGGGTGCGCTCCGTATAGCTGTTCGACACGTAGGCGGGGCTTCGCTTGGACATGATGTCCTCCTCCCCAACCACGGCGAACTTCGCCAGTACGCGGAAGGCCAGCTGTTCCTTCTCACCGCTGGCATTGCGCACAATCCACCGGTCCTGCAGGCCCAAAGTCTCGAGGATCCGGTAGGAGACAGAGTCGGTTGCCTTCGCGCTGTGCTTCCCTGACAACACCTCTCCCTTGCCGGTCGGGTGGGAGGTGATGAGACCCGGGAAGAGCTTGAGGTTTCCACCCTTGGTCGGGCGATACAGGGTGAACTCGCCCTGGTCGCCAAGGGTCAGGCCGAGCCAGACTGCGTCGTAGGCCTTGATTTCATCGGTCTTTGGAAGCTTGGAAACCGCGCCGAGCATGAAGAGCACCGCTTCCGATGCGAACGACTTGCCGGTGTTGGACGCGCCGTAGATGATGTTCAGGCCGTCGACGAATTCAAGTTTGGCAGGCTCAATGTTGGGCCCGGTGAAGGCCAGGTGGCGCAGCCGGATACCGTTCATGCGCGTGCTCCCGCAAACGTCTCTTCAACGCGGAAGTCGGCGGTCCACCGCCCGATTCGCTTTTCCATCTGCTCGCGCATCTCTGCGGCCGGCTTGTTGGCAAAGCGCTCGGCCATCCACTGGGCGCGCTCCTTGAGCGCGACGGAATACGATGCCTGCAGCAGGTCGAGGTAGATCGGGGCGTCGTCGCTCGCACCGAAGGTGATGCCGTCTTCAGTCTCGAAGACGTCGACGAGGTGCAGCTGCTGCATCAGCCGAAGGCTTTTCTCTACCAGCGGACGCCTCACCACGAGCTCGGCCGCGCGGTTGGGCAGATCCGGGTGCAGGCTGCTCGGGGCATCTGGGTCGTCGAGATCCCCGGTGTGAACGACCAGGTGGTCGAGCCAGGTCATCTCCAGCAGGTCGCAACGCCGCGGATGGAAGGCTTCCAGCACGACCAGCGCGCGGATGCCTGTTTCGAGCGTGCTATTGAAGGGGTGCGTGCTGGGCGCCGGCCTGTCTACCGATCCCATGGCATGACCCCCTCGTTGGCAAGCAGGTGGCAGGTGCCCTGCTTGACCTGCGGCCCGGCATGCCGGCCCAGCACGCCGGAAGCTTGCAGCAGGGCGGCCTGCTGCATGACCTTGTTCAGGCGGGCGAACTTGTTGGTGTGATCGGCGTCGTGGACGTCGACAACGCCGTGGTGGACCTCGTCGCGGAAGGTCTGGACGAACTCCTCCGGCGTCGAGTCACGGTAGAAGCGGTCGAACGCCGTGGCGTCGAAGAAGCGGGTGCGCTGGATCTTGAGATGCGGCCCCACATCGGGGCAGGCCAGCGCGGCATCGGGATCGGGGTAGGTACCCGGCCCCCGCTCCTCGTACACCTTCAGCAGTTGGCCGAGGTAGGCCGATTCGCTGGCGTGGATCGCAGCGGGCACGACGCCCCTGGGGCTCTGGCCGGGGTCGGCATCAAACCATTTGACCAGCGCCGGCATGCATGCCGGATCCTTGGCCAGCAGCCTAGCGTCGAGCCAGTGGACGTTCGCGAAATCGAAAGCCCTGATCTTGGCCTCGATCTCCGGCGTCAGCTTTACCGTCGCGTTCTCCACCAGGTCACCCGCGATGTACGTGTCCCAGCGATCCAGGAACGCCTGCTTCAGCCGGTCCGGGTGCGCGACGAACTCGCGTACCTTGCGCACGACGCCCAGGGGCGCCACGAAGGTGTAGGCCCGCGGCAGCGCGTACGCGCCTGCCGCCGAGTGCATGAAGATCTTGCCCAGCTCTACGAACAGCGCCTTCTCGGACAGCGGCTTGCTAAGCTGCTTGCACTGGAAGTTGTCCCATGGCCCGTCCATCCGACGGTCGGTGACGTAGCCCGTGACATCGCGGCCCAGGTCGCCCGTGCCGCTCCACCGGTCGTGCGAGTGGTAGTCCTTGCAACGCTGGTGCAACCAGTCGTCGACGAAGTCCTCGAGCTCCGCCGCGGTCAGCACGGAGATCAATCCGGGGTAGTTCTTGTGCAATGGGGCTCCTCCCAGGTCCGATCTTAGATGGGGCGTCGATACCTGGCGGGCCAATGATAGCGACGCCTGAAGCTGTCCACGGTGTCAGCGCGGCGCCGGGCCCCGGCCGTAGACCAGCGCGTCGCGAATCTCGACGTCAAGGCCGGCGACCAAGCGCACTGGCGCTTCGGTGGTCAGGTCGGATCGGCTGTTGACGACCGCCAGACCGATGGTGCTGCACTCAAGGCACAGGGCGACGGTCATCCAGAATCGGCCGACCGCCGCACCCTATCGAGTACCCGGTCTCCGATGCGCAGCGGTCATACGAACCGCTGCACATCGAATGTCGGGTGACGAACGCGGCGGTCGCTCGGACCGTCTGCCGTGAATGACTCTGACCAGCCTGAAGCTGCCACACCGGAGGTCGGTGCTATCGAGATGTCGCACATTTCGCAGGCCCAGGGTTGGCCAAGCACATGGGCGCGCTCCAGATGGCGAAAGCTCAGCTGTGCCTGGCCTGCGTTGTCAGCAGTCTTGGCTGCCTGCAGTTCAGCATCCACGGCGGGGCGGATTCTTGTTCCAAACGTTGTCATGCTCAGGCCTTGTTTGACACGCCGCGCAGCAGGCGCAGGCCGTTGATCACCACCAGAAGGCTGGCCCCCATGTCGGCGAAGACAGCCATCCACATGGACGCGCTTCCGAACACGGCGAGGACCAGGAACAAGGCCTTGATGCCCAGGGCGAACACGATGTTCTGCAAAAGGATGTTGCGTGTGCGCCGAGAGAGCCTTATGACCTCGGGGATGCGTCGCAGATCGTCATTCATGATGACGATGTCTGCGGCTTCCATGGCCGTGTCCGTGCCCGCGGCGCCCATGGCAATGCCGATGTCGGAACGTGCAAGCGCCGGGGCATCGTTGATCCCGTCCCCAGTCATCGCGGTGCGACCGTGTTCAGCCTGCATTTTCTCGATGGCAGACAGCTTGTCCTCGGGTAGCAGATTTCCTTGCGCCTTGTCGATGCCCGCCTGCTTAGCAATGGCCTGCGCCGTCGACACGTTGTCACCTGTGAGCATGACCGACGCGACGCCGAGCTCGTGCAACTGCTCTATGGCCTCGCGCGAGCTGTCCTTGATTGTGTCAGCCACAGCAAAGATGGCAAGAACCTCCCGTTCATCCGCCAGAAGGGTGACCGTGCGCCCCTTGGCTTCGTGGCTGGCGAGCAGTTCCTCTATCGCTGGTGAGCACAGTCCCCGCTCTTCGATAAGGCGGTGATTCCCCAGCACCAGCGTCTGTCCTTGAAGTTGGGCTTCTATGCCCCTGCCGGCAAGCGCCTTGAAACCGCTCACACCGCCCTCTCCGGCATCCAGGCCCTGTGCGATGGCCTTCGATACAGGGTGATCCGAATGTCCTGCGAGATCCGCCGCCCATCGAAGCACAACAGCTTCAGGCTGCTGGGATGCAAGAACGGCCTTCTCCACGAGCTTCGGCTTGCCTTCCGTGATCGTCCCGGTCTTGTCCAGCGCGATGGCCTTGAGCTTGTGTGCATCTTCGAGGTACACCCCACCCTTGATTAGGATCCCGCGGCGAGCCGCCGATGCGAGCCCGCTGACCACCGTGACAGGGGTTGCAATCACCAGGGCGCAGGGGCATGCGATGACCAGCAAGACCAGCGCCTTGTACAGCGCCTGCATCCATGTGAAGTCCAGGAACACAGGGGTCAGGACTGCGACCAGGACAGCGATGATGAACACCGCTGGCGTATAGATGGCCGCAAACCGATCAACGAATTGTTGTGTCGGAGCCCGCGAGCCCTGGGCTTGCTCGACCGACTGGATGATGCGGGCCAAGGTTGTATTGCTTGCTGCGGCCGTCACCGTGATTTCAATGGTGCCGGTCTCGTTGATCGTGCCTGCGAATACGGGGTCGCCCTGCACCTTGTCCACCGGGATACTCTCTCCCGTAACCGGTGCCTGGTTGACAGCGCTGGTACCGCTGGCCACGGTCCCGTCGAGCGGTATACGCGCACCAGGCTTCACGCGAACGATCGTGTCTATTTGCACATCCGCCGCCGGCGTCATCGTCCAGCTTCCGTCGGGCTGGCGGACTTCAGCGGTATCTGGCGTGAGGTCGAGCAGGCTCTTGATCGCATTTCTAGCCCGGTCGACTGCCCGTCCTTCAATCAGCTCGGCGATAGCGTACAAGGCCATCACCATGGCAGCCTCTGGCCACTGACCAATGAGGAAGGCCCCGGTCACGGCGACGGTCATCAGGGCATTGATGTTCAGGCGCCCTTGCATGAGCGCTGCGAAGCCCTTGCGGTAGGTGGAGAAGCCTGCGAGCCAGATCGCTGCGGCCGCAACGGCCATGCCGATGCCCTTGAACACCGTGGTGTCCGGTGCGAAGAAAGACAGGGTCTCCGCAGCAATTGCCAGCGCAAGTGCCAGCACCATCCGCCAAAGTCCTTCTGCCGTATTGCCGTGGTCATCGCTATCAGCCCCACCTTGGGTAGGCGCCGCAGGCTCCGGATTGAAGCCCGCCTTGCGGATTGCAGCCACAGCCTCAGGGATCACGTCCTCAGGCGCGTCGATCGTCAGAGTGCGCGCACCCAACTGGAAGCCCAGCCCTCGCACACCCGATATGGGCTCCAGCGCGCGCCGGATTTCGCTCTCTTCAGCGGCACAGTCCATCGTTGAGATTCGGAACACGGTCCCCTTCGATACGAAACCCGCAGGGGGAGCGGGTGCTGGCGCCGATGCCTTCGCGTCTGCAGCGCAGCAGGCGTCTGCAGCATGGTCGTTGTAGGCGTTCTCTTTCGAATTCATGGTGTTGGTTCCTTGGTGTAATGTGATTGGAAACCTTCAAGTAACTTCAGAGTCAAGCGCTGCGATGTGTTGACTGCGGCGCCAACCCGGGCGGGTGGAAATCTGCATGGCGGCTTCTACTTTTTGGCCTTCACGACCTCCTGGGAAACCAGGTCTGCCAGCTGCTTTGCTCCGAAACTGGGAAGCGCGCGACCATTGACAAAGAAGGTCGGCGTCTTGTTGACCTGGAGCGCGGTGAGATCCTGCACATCCTGCTGGATGACAGCATCCATCGTTGGGGCAGCCATATCCGCCTGCGCGCGTTGCAGGTCCAAACCAGCTTGCGCTGCCGCCCTAGAGGCCAGCTCCAGGCGAGGGGAGCCGTGGTCTGCCCAGCTTGGCTGCGTGTCGAGCAAGGACTCAAGCACGGGAACGAATCGATCTTGCTTGCGCGCGGCTTCCAGCAGCTTGACCACCTGATCTGCGCCCCTGTGAAAGGGGGCGTACCTGATCACCAACCGAACATCGGAGGGGTATTGCCGCATCAGGTCTTTGACGATGGGATAGAAGGCGCGGCACGTCTCGCACGCGGGATCAAAGAACTCCACGATGGTGACCGGCGCTTCGCGAGGACCCAGGACCGGTGAGTGCATCCGCACAAGGTGCTCGGACTGGCTGATGGCGATTGCTTGCTGATCCAACTGTGCGTTGCGCTGGTATACGTATGCACCAACAGCGAAGGCACCTGCTGAAACGATCAGCACAAGGGCGACGATTGCTTTTCTAGAGATCATGACGGGTTCCGCGCAGGTAGACGAAGAGGAGCGCTGCTATGGCAGCGAAGGATGCAAACGAGAGCCAAGGCAGCTCCAGACCCCAAAAGATGCTGAGCTTCTGGTTGGCGCAAGACACTCCTGCGGAGCATGGGATCCACGCCTGAGGAACCAGCCCTGCCACCAGGAGGCTGTGATAGCCAGCGATCACCAAGCCAGTGAGTGCCATCGGCAACGCGTAGACAGCTCCTCGGCGGTCTTCTGCGTACAGTGACATGCCAAGGACCAGAGCGATGGGGAACATGGCGATGCGCTGGTACCAGCACAGCACGCACGGTGTCATGCCCATGACTTCGCCGATGAACACGGCACTGCCGGTAGCCACGATCGAGACCAGCCAGGCGCACAGGAGTGGTAGCCAAGGCCTGCTCATGGGCACCAGCCCTGCGTGCGAGATTTGAAAGCGCGCGCCCGTGTGGTGCTACGCGCCCATGAGATCAGTAGGCCGCACGAAACGTCGGCAAAGACCATGGGAACTCCCTGAAACGAACGGACAGGCCAGCTACAGCACGGCGGGCTGGCTCGCGAGTTGGCAGCGGTTTCGGTGAGGAACCGATGCCCTGGTCAGGCCAGGGCGCGCCACTGCGGGCGTTCAGGGCGGAGAGGCGCGGGAGGAGGTTTCAGTGCAAACGCGATTGCACCAAAAAATTCATGGACCGCCGCGATAGCGGCAATGAGGCTGGGTTGTGGTGCGGCCGGGTTGTGCGAATGACAGACGCCGCAGTCCAGGTCGGCCCCGGAGGCATCCGTTTGCTGCGAAGAATCGAGAGCGATCTCGTACACCGGACCCACGTCAAAAGGGTTCTCCTGCGATTGCAAGATCTCAAGACCATGCACGCCGGCAATATGCGCGGCACCGCGTGCATCTTTGTGCGCGTAAGGAGCCACTGCAGCCCAGCACAGTTGCAAAGGCAACAGTGCGATGAGCAGAGCGAGCAGTTTGGAACGCATTCGAAAATTGTAGTGGCCCCGCCTGGGAACCACCACTGCGAATGGCTGTGCCCCATGCAAAACATGGGAAGAATCGGCCCTACGAAGATGCCCGGATAACGCCAAGTTTTCGCGCAGATTACATCTCTGCAAGGTAGGCCCATGTCAGGCGAAATTTGTTGACCTTGAAGCCACTACAAGCTTTCAAATAGCCCCATCACGACATGCACAGGAGGATGTGATGGGTTTCTTCAACAAGCTTTTCAGTGGACACCACGGCGGTGGCCGCGGCCATCATGGCGGACATTACCGAGACAGTGACCACAATCGCAGCTATGGCAACGGATACAACACCCCGCGACCAGCAAACCTCGTCGCGTGCGCGAGCTGCGGCTGCGCGAACCAGCCAGGGGCAAGGTTTTGCCAACAGTGTGGAACCAGTATGGTCGCAACGCAGTGCACCAAGTGCTCTACGGTAATCGCACCCAGTGCACGATTTTGCGGGTCCTGCGGTCAGGCCAGAGGGTGACCGAAATCTACGTGCCGGCATGCCGAGCACTCGATTCGGGCGTGGGGTGCTCACACAGTGCCACGGGTGACGGCATCCGGGTCAGGACGTCGGTCAGGCCGCAACACATCTACACGATGCAAGGGGAGCAGCGTGCCATTGGAGTTTCTTCGAGAGATCGAAACTGGCACCTTGCCAAAGCAGGTAACGAAGACTGGGGACATCGACCTGCTTCGTCTGCTCTCCGCAGCGGGGATGGTTGAAGCAGACCTACCAGACGTAGCAGGCTCGGGCACGGCGACGGTTCGCCGGATCACTGGTCTTGGTCGTGCATGGCTCGCCGCGAACAGGAGCAGTGCAGCAACTTCGGCGTCTTCGTCGGGCCCCCTGGCTTGAGTCCAATGCGCATCAACGTGCCTGCTTGGTTCCTGGGTGCTGCGAACACATGACGAACTTGTAATCTCTCGGTGCGCAACTTGTCGGCATGCGGTCAGCAGACTGTCACATGTGCAATGTAGAGCGTCCAACGGTTGGTGCGGTCTGCAGTGCACGTTGATTCCAACCAAGGAGATATCTCATGGCAGTCCGTACCGTACTCACCGCTCTCTCTTTCGTAGCCCTTGCAGCCCCGGCAATGGCAAGCAGCGTCATCCACTCTGCGCCGACAGAACTGGGCTACACCACCCATCCAGAACATGCCGAGGTTGGCAAGTCGCGCGAACAGGTTCTCGCCGAAATGGACCAGTCCAAGAAAGACGGCACGTGGCAGTACCACCGCTTCGGTGCACCAGTTCCGGTGAAAGGCAAGGCCATAACCCGCGAAGAAGTGCTGGCTGACCTGGAGCGCTCTCAGAAGCACCCAAGCTGGGCGGCACGCCGCGTTGGTGCACCAGTCCCGGCCGTTCCCGCCCCCTGATCCCAACTGCGTTGATTGCACGTCAAACCCTCGATGTCGGGGTTTGGCTGGCAGCAATGAGTCTTGACTCTGGACCTATGCAAAGGTCTTCACCAGTACAAGGCCAATCTCGGTCTTGCCATTGGTACTGGCTGCGGTCGTGCGGCCTCCGTGCATGCGCGCAATCGCCGAGGTGATGGCCAAACCTAGTCCATGGTTCTTCTGCCCATGCTCACGGGAAGCAGAGGCGCGGAAGAACCGATCAAATATACGTCCCAGGATCTCAGGCGAGACCATTTCGCCTTGGTTCGCGACGACCAAGCTCACCTCTGTGTCTGACACGATGACTATGTTCACTTCGATGGCAGTGCCCCGTTTCGCGTATTGGGTTGCGTTCCCGATCAGGTTGGACACGGCGCGCCGAAGTAGCGGTTCATCGAAATGGCCGGAGCTATCGCCTGAGACCTTCAGTCGCAAATCAGCATCCGCCAGTGCGGCCTCATGGTAATCAGCCACTCGTTCGACGATTGCCGCAAGGCTTGGGACAAATGAACGTCTTGCAGTGGCGCCCCTGTCTTGTTGGCGCCGATTCAAAATTGAGCCACCGTGCCGATTGAATTTTGAGCCAGGGCTAATGGCCAACCTGTGAAGGTCGGCTGTGGATAAGTGTAGTGCCTTGGG
>NZ_LMHQ01000021.1:0-17329 GCF_001428225.1 Acidovorax sp. Root70 | reverse complement strand
TCTTCATTCCCTTGCTGCACAAAACAGCAGGGTAGGTAAAACACCTGGCTCAGTTTTAGGTCGGCATCACACCAAAAAGTGGCTCAGTTTTCGGTCGGCGTCAACAAAGCAAAGGGTAGAGCGTTCCTGGACTGAGCTTGTAGCCATGCCGGGCCAGTTCTTCAGCCATGCCTGAGCCGTAAATTCGCTCAGAGACGGCGTGATGAAGAATGTGCACGCGCACGAACGCGAGAAGAATATCACGGATGGTATCGGGCATCGTTATCGGCTTTCGATAATACAGTTGGCTTATATCTTCAGGATGATTCTGTAGTTTGTGTTCGAGAGGTTTGGCCGCATGCTCCCTGCCATAGCCTATCCCGTTGTCAACTTCACTTGGTGCCTGTCTCCAACCGCTTTTGCGGTGTAACCACGACCGAAGGGTGTTTTCAGCGGCGGTCTCGCCAGAGGCCAATCATTTGCGAAACCTGTGCATTGGCATGGATTTGGAATGTGAGCATCCCAGTGTCGCTATGATTGCGACCAGTTCTCAATAGCCGGCTACCTACTTCATGCGCCGACTGCTCGCAGTCATCCTGTTGCTCTCATTCGTCTGTCAGGCCTTTGTAATGGCCCGTCAGTTGGTCGTTTTCGACCACGAGGGAGCTTTCCAGGCTGCGCATGCTGAAATGCATCTGGAAGGCTCCGCCCACCACCATGATGAACACGGTGTGGCGCACCAAGACGATTCCCAGGAGTCCATCCAGCACATGCTGGCGGAGGCAGGCCCAGGGACCGCAGCACTTTTCCACTTCCCCCAGCTGTCGCTTCTTCTCGACCGCTCGCCCACACCGGCCGTGACCGCCGAATCCGTCAGCCCGTCCCCTCATCTGGACGGTTTACGACGACCTCCCCGACTGATTTCCTGATCCACCCTTAGCGCCGCGCTTTACACACAAAAGCGGGGTTGTTCATCGGTGCGGTACTACTTTGATCAGGCGCTGATGCGTCAACGATCCTGGTTAGCCGCCTTTGATCGGTCAGGAATCACGTGCGTTTTGTTATTTCCGGGCTTGTGGTGCGTTGTGCCGCAGGCTGTGCTTTGAGCTGCGTCCTCGTTGGCGCAGCGGTTGCGCAGTCAAATACCGCCCCATCACTTTCAGCCACGGCATCGCCCGTGGCTCCAACACTGGCACAAGCTGTCGAGGCTGCATGGCAGCGCGCCACACAGGCGAGAGAAGTCGAAGGTCAGACACAGCGGGCTACTGCCGAACGGGTGGCGATCTCCAGCCTATGGGCGGCCCCCCCAGCACTGGAGTTTTCCTACAGGGACGACCGTTGGCAAACCTCGGCGGGACGCAGGGAGGCCGAGGCTGGTTTGGCTTGGCCGCTGTGGTTGCCGGGACAGCGCAAAGCACGCGGCGCTGCTGTGGATGCCGACGTAGAGCTGTCACAGGCTGCCGTTCAAGCGGGGCGCCTGCATTTCGCGGGACTGGTGCGGGAAGCCGCCTGGGGCATTGCCGCGCAAAAGGCCGAGTCCGACCTGGCGGATGCCCAGGTGCGATCTCTGCAGGAGATCTCCGACGACGTACGCCGCCGTGTCAAAGCGGGTGATCTGGCCCACGCGGATGCGCTTGCCGCTCAATCAGAGGCGCTGGCTGCGCAATCTGCACAGTTGGCCGCACGCCAGCGTCTGAGCGCCAGCCAGTCGCAATGGATGACCTTGACGGGCATAGCCCTGGCGCCTTATCTCCCGTCTGTCCCGGTTTCTGAGGGGACCGCAGTCTCACCGGGTGGGGCGCACTTCGCCGTTGAAACGCACCCGGATGCGCGTGTCGCAGCATTGACGGTGGAACGCGCTCGCAAGCGGCTGGACGTGGTGGCCGCCACGCGGCGCGACCCTCCAGAGCTTTTGCTGCGTATCCGGCAAGACATCCCCGGGCGGGGTGAGTCGGCTCAAAACAGCATCGGCGTCGGCGTGCGCATTCCCCTGGGCACAGCGAGCCGCAACCAACCGCTGCAAGCTGCCGCACTGAGTGAGCTGGATGTAGCGCTGACCACGAAACAGCGAACTGAGGAGAGGCTGGCTGCTGATGCAGCGATGGCGCAGGCTGCGGTGCACACGGCCGAGCAGCAACTGGAGGCGGAGCGCCAGCGCTCGGCACTCCTGCGGGAGCGGGCCACGCTCATTGATCGGTCTTTCAAAGCTGGAGAAACACCGCTGCCGGAGTTGTTGCGCGCGCTCGCTGCAGCTACCCAGGCCGACACCAGCTTCGCGCGCCAGCAAGTGGCTCTGGGCCTGGCCCGCGCCCGCTTCCAGCAATCTCTCGGAATCCTTCCATGAATCTCTTGAATCTATTCCTCTCTCGTTACCGCCTCTCATTGTTGGGAGCAGGCTTGGCCGTGCTGGTGCTTGCCGGTACGCCTAGCTATGCCGCGCCAGGGGCGCACGGTCCCAATGGTGAGCACCTGGATGCCCCCGCTCAAGCAGGTACCAACAGCGGCCCCGTGCCTAGTTTTGAAGCGCGCTCGGAAGCCTTCGAGTTGGTGGGCCGACTGCAGGGTGGAGAGTTGTCCATCCTGATCAACCGCTTTGCCACCAACGAGCCCGTGCTCAACGCCACGGTCGAAGTGGAGACAAGCAATCTCAAGGCCCCTGCCAAGTTCCACGCGGACATGGGGGACTACGCGATCGACGATGCCAACATGCTCAAGGTCCTGGCGGGGCCCGGTGACCACCCCATTGTGATCACCGTACTGGCGGGCAATGACTCCGATCTTCTGGACGGCACCCTCACGGTCGCGGGCGCCGCGCTCGATGACCATGGCCACTCCCACGACGATGGTCACGCCCATGGGCTCTCCCGAACGGTCTGGCTGGCTCTGGCCTTGGTCGTCCTGGCGGCGGTCGGTTGGTTCTTTGGTTGCACGCCAAAGGCTGCAGGTACGCCCTCCAAAGGAGGTGCGCTGTGAACTCATCGACTCAAAAAACCAAGATGACCAGCATGCTCCATGTTTTCGGCTTGATTGCCATCACGGGCATCGCGGCGATGTTCCCACCTGTCGCCGTCGCAGCGCCTGGTGCCCACGGGCCGAACGGTGAGCATCTGGATGCCCCCACGGCGGGCAACGCATCCGGTTTGATGCGGTTGCCAGACGGTAGTGTCAACGTTCCGATGCTCGCCCAACGGCGCCTGGGCATCCGCACGCAGTTGACCCCTGAAACCCAGGCCGCAGCCACCATCGAGTTATCAGGCCGTGTGGTCGTGGACCCCAATGCGAGTGGTCGTGTCCAGGCGATCCATGGGGGACGGATCGAAGCGGGACCACGCGGTCTGCCGGTTGCCGGACAGACCGTGCGCCAGGGAGAAGTCCTGGCCTATGTGGCCCACCACGCCGAGCCCTATGCCCTGGCCAACCAGCAGGCCCAGCTGGCCGAGTTGCGCAGTGGGCGGGAGCTGGCCGCACAGCGGGTGCAGCGGCTGCAGTCCCTTGAAGGCACGGTGCCGCGCAAGGAGATCGAGGCCGCACGCGCCGAACTGCAGAGCCTCACCGCGCGCGAGAAAAGCATTGGAGCGAGCCTGGCCGCCCGAGAGCCCTTGCGAGCTCCCGTCTCCGGGGTGATTGCCAGGGCCGATGTGACCAAAGGCCAGGTGGTCGAGGCTCGCGAAGTCTTGTTCGAGGTGATTGACCCGGCACGCGTTCTGGTGGAGGCCACCACGGCAGATCCTGGCTTGCCCGCACGCACGGGTACAGCCCACTTGCAGGGCGTGCCTGGAGTTAAGCTGCAGCTGCTTGGCGCTGCGCGCAGCCTGCGCGATGGCGTGCTGCCAATGACCTTCAGGGCGGTCCCGGAGCAATCGGGCAAGGCTTTGCCGCTGGCGGTCGGACAGCCCGTCACCGTCGTGGCCTCGCTGAACGAGCAGGTCAAAGGCTTCGTCCTGCCTGCGCAGGCCGTCGTGCGCAACAGTGCCAACGAGCCGGTGGTCTGGATCAAGTCCGGTGCGGAGCGCTACATTCCCCAGCCGGTGCAGTACCGGTCCCTGGACGCCGCCACGGTGGTCGTCACGCAGGGCCTGGGTGCTGACAACCGCGTGGTGGTGCAAGGGGCACCGCTGATCGCACAGATCCGCTGAACGGAGCCCACGCAATGTTCAATTGGATCGTAAGGAACAGCCTTCACAACCGCCTGTTCGTCCTGGCGGTCGCGGCGCTGCTGATGGTCTACGGGGCTATCACCGCATGGCGCACGCCAGTCGATGTGTTTCCCGACCTCAACAAGCCCCTGGTCACCGTCCTGACGGAAGCCGGAGGCATGGCGCCCGAAGAGGTCGAGCAACTGGTGACCTTCCCTCTGGAGACCGCGCTCAACGGCATGCCCGGGGTCACGCGGGTTCGCTCCACGTCCGGCGTGGGCCTGTCCATCCTCTATGCCGAGTTCGATTGGGGGACGGACATCTACCGCAACCGCCAGCTTGTGGCGGAACGCCTGGCATTGGTGCGGGAGCAACTCCCAGGGGGCATCACGCCCGTTATGGGGCCAGTGTCTTCCATCATGGGCGAAGTCATGCTCATCGCACTGCCGTTGGCGGCAGGCGATGGTAAGGCTGCTGCAGCGACACCTATGCAGGCGCGCGAGTATGCGGACTTCGTGCTGCGCCCAAGACTTCTGTCGATTCCAGGGGTGTCTCAGGTCATCCCTATCGGCGGCGAAGTACGCCAGTTGCGGGTCGAGCCGGATACCGCGCGCATGGCGCAGTTCGGGGTGACCTTGACACAGGTCGAACAGGCCCTTCGCGGCTTTGCAGGAAATGCGGGAGGTGGGTTCATCGACCTCAACAGCCATGAATTCCTCATCCGCCACATCGGCCGTACCAGCCGTGTCGAGGACCTGCAGGGCGTGGCGGTGGCCTGGAAGGACGGCCGATCCATCTTGCTGGAGCAGGTGGCCAATGTCCGCTTCGCTGCCGCCATGAAGCGCGGCGACGCAGGATACAGCGGTGTGCCTGCCGTCATTGTCAGTGTGCAAAAGCAGCCAGCGGCCGATACCGTCAAGCTCACTCACGCCATCGAAGCGGCGTTGGGGGATCTCAGGCAGGGGCTGCCCGTGGGGTTGGCTGCTCCGAAGGTGCTGTTTCGTCAGGCCGACTTCATCGAGGCGTCCATCGGCAACGTGACCGAGGCCTTGCGTGATGGCGCCATCATGGTAGCCATCGTGTTGTTCGCCTTCCTGTTGTCCGCGCGCACCACGTTGATCTCGCTTGTGGCGATTCCCTTGTCGCTGGCCGTCACGGCCATGGTCTTTCGGCTGCTTGACCAGTCCATCAACGTCATGACACTGGGTGGCCTGGCCATTGCCATTGGCGAGCTGGTAGACGATGCGGTGGTGGATGTGGAGAACATACTGCGCAGGCTGAAGCAGAACCGTGCCCAGGGCAATCCACTGTCCATGCTGGAGGTCGTGCGCCGGGCGAGCGTGGAAGTTCGCTCGGGCATCGTCTATGCCACCGCCATCGTGGTGCTGGTGTTTGTGCCGCTGTTTGCGCTGCCAGGCATTGAAGGGCGCCTGTTCACGCCCCTGGGCATCGCCTACATCGTGTCGGTGCTGGCCTCGATGCTGGTCTCGATGACGGTCACGCCGGTTCTGTGCCTTTACCTGTTGCCGGGGATGAAACGGCTGGAACACGGTGACAGCACGTTGGTCGCCTGGCTCAAGCGGCGGGATGCGCAAGTGCTCAGCTGGTCGTTTTTTCGCGCCAAGGTGCTGATGGCTGTCGCCGCACTGGCGGTAGCTGCAGCAGCTGCAAGCGTCCCGTTTTTTCCACGAGCCTTTCTGCCTGCCTTCAATGAGGGTTCGCTAGTGTTGGGCATGGTGTTCAACCCGGGCACAGCGCTGGCAGAAGCCAATCGCATGGGCGCGTTGGCCGAGACGCTGATCGCAGAGGTTCCCGAGGTCACCCAGGTGGGGCGCCGGACGGGACGCGCCGAGCTGGATGAACATGCCGAAGGCGTGCACTCGGCCGAGATCGATGTGGACCTGAAGCGGTCTACCCGGGACCGGGAAGCCGTCATGGCGGACATCCGGGCCCGTTTGGTCGTCCTCCCGGCCCAGGTGGCCATAGGGCAGCCTATCTCCCACCGCCTGGATCACCTCTTGTCAGGGGTGCGTGCACAGATAGCGCTCAAGATCTTCGGCGACGACACGGACACTTTGCGGGGCTTGGCCGAGCAGATGCGCCAAGGACTCTCGGGCGTTCCAGGGCTGGTGGATCTGACGGTGGAAAAGCAGGTGCTGATTCCCCAGATCACGGTACGGCTGGACCACCGCAAGGCTGCGCAGGTCGGACTGTCCCCGGGCGAAGCGGTGCGGGTGCTGCAGGCTCTGACTGACGGTGCCCATGGTGCGCAGATCGTGGACGGCCTGCGCCGCTATGAACTGGTGCTGCGCCTGCCCGATGACAAACGCAGTCCTCAGGATCTGGCTCGCACGCTGATCGACACGCCTGCGGGGCAGATACCGGTGTCTGCCATCGCCACGGTCCAGGAAACCGATGGACCGAACCAGATTGGCCGAGAAAACGGTCGTCGGCGCATCGTGGTCTATGCCAACACGGACGGCTCCGACATGGGCCGCGTCATTGCCGACATTCGTGCGGTGATGGCCAAAACACCTCTGCCCGCTGGGACGTTCCTGAGCCTGGAAGGCCAGTTCCAGGCCCAGGAGCAGGCCATGCAACTGATCGTCGGCCTGTCGCTGGTGTCATTGGCGATGATCTTTCTCGTTCTGTATGTGCGCTACAAGTCGGCTGTGCTGGCCGGGATCATCATGGCCAACATTCCGCTTGCACTGATTGGCAGCGTTACAGCGATGTGGCTGGCGGGAGTGAGCCTGTCCGTGGCCTCCATGGTCGGCTTTATCACGCTGGCGGGCATCGCCACACGCAACGGGATTTTGAAGGTCAGCCACTACATCAACCTTTGCAAGTTCGAGGGAGAGGTCTTTGGCCAGCCCATGATCGTGCGTGGCTCGCTGGAACGCTTGACCCCAGTGCTGATGACGGCGTTGGTGGCGGCCATTGCGCTGACCCCGCTGCTGCTGGCAGCTGACGCGCCTGGCAAGGAGATCCTGCACCCGGTGGCGGTCGTGATTTTTGGTGGACTCGTCAGCTCTACCTTGCTGGACACGCTGCTGACGCCCGTGATGTTCTGGCTTTTTGGCGAAAGTGCCACCCGGCGCTTGATTGAGGGCAGCAGCGCACACGCCGAAAGCGAACCCATAGCCCAGGAGGCCTATTGATCCCTCACTGCGACTGTATTACTTCCAACTTTTTGATAGAGGCCTCGGAGCGCTGCCTTTTGAAGCGCTCCAGTGAAACAAACTCACCTAAAGGCGACCCAAATGATCATGAAAAAGAACTTCTCCCAACTGATAGCAGCCACCGCAATCGTGATGGCATCCCTGGCAAGTGCGCCTGCTGCCATGGCCCATGGTGCCGCCGCCCCTGTCCATGGCGGAGTCGTGCAAACCGCTGCCGATTTGTCGTTTGAGTTAGTCGCATCTTCCGATGGCGCGAATATCTACATCCAAGACCACGGCAAAGATGCGGATGCCTCACGGTTCGAGGGCAAGCTGACAGTGCTCAACGGTGCGGATAAGTCAGAAGCGACCCTGAAGCCGGCAGGGGCGAACAAACTGGAGGCCAAGGGAGTCACCTTGTCCAAAGGGGCGAAGGCAGTCGCGGTGCTGACCACCAATGGCAAGAAGAGCATCACGGTGCGGTTCACCGTCAAATAAGGCATCCATGGCGAGCGAATCTCTGTCCCTGCCAGCTTTGCGAGGCGGCCTGCTGGCCTTACTGGCTGCGGCCTTGTTCGGCATCAGTACCCCCATGGTCCAGCGGCTGGGTGCAGGGCTGGGGGCGTTCACGACGGCCGCCCTGCTGTACGCTGGGGCGGCTGTCGTCGGTGCCTTGTCCCTGCGGACTACCGCCCACGAGGCAAGGTTGCAGAGATCCGGTGCCTGGCGCCTCATAGCTATGGCGGGGTTCGGTGCCGCTCTGGGCCCTGTCGCCCTATCTTGGGGCCTGCAACACACGAGCGGCGCCAGCGCGTCTCTCATGCTCACCTTGGAAGCTCTGTTCACCGCCACGCTGGCATGGTGGCTGTATAGCGAAACCATGGACCGCCGCGTGTGGGCCGCCATGCTTCTGTTGCTGGCGGGCGGCATGGCCTTGGTCATGGACCAGGGCCTGCAGGGCGGCACGCAGTTGCTCGGTCTACTGGCCGTGCTGCTGGCGACGGTGGCCTGGGGCGTGGACAACACCTTGTCCCGTGGGCTGGCTGAGCGCGACCCCAGCCAGGTGGTGATGGCCAAGGCGTCGTTGGGGGCCGCTGCGACAGCCTGTCTTGCCATGTTGTGGGGAGAGCCATTGCCCTCCCTGACCGCTGCTCTAGGGCTCTTTGCCGTGGGGGCCACAGGGTATGGCTTGAGTCTTCGGTTCTACCTTCTCGCGCAGCGGGCTTTTGGGGCGGCGCGGACTGGCTCCATGTTCGCCTTTGCACCTTTCATAGGTGCGGCTGTAGCGTTCGGCTTCGGTGAACGGTCTGCGGGGTGGCTGATGCTGCTCGGTGGTCTTCTGATGCTGGCGGGGGTGCTGCTGCATTTGGCAGAAAGCCACGGGCATGAACATGCGCATGAGCCGATGGAGCATGAGCATGCGCACCGCCACGACGATGGGCACCATACGCACTCGCATGACGTGATGCCCACAGGGAGCCATAGCCATGTGCACTCCCACGAACCAGTCACCCACGCCCATCCCCACGCGCCGGATATCCACCACCAGCACAGACATTGATCCGATCAGATGTCCCAAGACTGTCGAATGGAACTTTGATGATGAAGAAAACGATGCTTTCGCTGGTTGCGGCGTTGGCATTCCTGATGATTTCGGGCTGCAGCACGCCTGTCTACGAGAATCGGTTCGCTTGGAACGAAGGCTGGAGAGTAGGCAAAGTGACCAAGGTGATCCCCGCAGATGAATTCTTTAAGATGGGCGGCTCTCGCTGCAGACAAATGGACCTCGGTCCCACCGACCAAGTTGCGGTCATCCGATGGCGGCAAGTCACCCGAACCCGTGGTCACTTCGCCAAAGTGGACCCGGGCTCCGGCATGTCTGTGGGAGACGAGGTCTACTTCAATGCCTGGGACTGCGAGCAACCGAAGATGGTCCGCAAGATTCCCCATGAGCCTCAGACGGAGCGCACGCCGTAGAGGCTGACGTGACTCTTTACCGAGCCGGGGGAGCCATGTTCTTTCTGACTGTGCCTGCGTACACCACGCTCCCGGCATCGCGGTACTGCAGTTCTCCCCCCACACGAACCACGTCAAAGCAAACAGGGGACTCTTTGCTGACCTCGGGCAGCAGCAGGCACAGTTGGTTGTTCTGCGCGCTCCAGCGTCCGCTGCGCGTGCGGCCGTTCTCTGAACGCTCCAGGCGCCCATCCAGAAAGTAGTCATGCCCCCAATGGCGCCCGTCGGTGACATGGTGTCCGCCCACCGTGGCGCGAATCTGCGCCGTGGTCAGTTTGGTTTCAGGGGGCGCCGCGAAGGCGAAAGGCATCAGCATTCCGCACAGAAAATGCGCCCACAGTCCCCTTGTGAAGCGGCGAGGCCACCGCACAGCAGCCGCCTTCATGCCGCCATGCTCGGGGGCCAGTTATGGGTTTCTGCTTGGCACGACTGGCACCACGCATACAGCGCGTCGTACATCACCATGCCATGTCCGAGCATCTCGTGGTCGTTGCGAAAGGTCTTGGACAGACCGAGCGAGAGCGCGTAAAGCCCCGCAGACTGCGGCGCCAGGTCTAGCCTGGAGGTGTCTGCGCCCCGCACGATCACGGCCAGTTGCTGCAAGGCAGCATCAGTGAGGTCGTACTTCTTGAGAAAAGCGTCAAAGCTGCACAGATCCCCCTCATGGGTCATTTCCACGCCCGGCACGTCGTAGGGTATCGCTCCGGTCTCTTGGGCCACCTGAAGCACGGAGGTTGCAGGCACATAGAGAAATTCTGGCGCCTGGTCGATGAACCGGGCAATCAGCCATGGGCAGGCAATGCGGTCGATCTTGGGACGCTCACGAGTGACCCATTTCATGCAGCACCTCTTTGAGCTTCCAGAGGCAGGCCAGCGGCTCGCCAGGCCTCGATGCCGCCCGCGATGTAGCGTGCATCAAGACCGCGTGCGCGCAGCGCCAGGACAGTGGAGCGGCCAATGTCCTTGCCTCGCAGGCAGTACAGCAGCACCGGCTTCGATGCATCGAGCTCCTGGCTCCACTCGTGTACCCGCGATGGATCGCGCCAGGATGCCCCCGGAATGACCTGGCCGCTCTGCAAATAATCCTCCTCGCGGCGCACATCAAGCGTGCCCGGCGCACCGGCCAGCGCAGCGCCCGTCTCGATGCTAAACGTCAGGGCATCCGCCTCGACGGCCGCCCCGTAGCGCTTGTAGACCTTGTCCCACGGGATGTTGGCCATGAAGGCATCCACATAGGCGCCCGCCTTGGCACCGAAGTCCAGGTGGTAAGCATGCTCGTACATGTCCAGCGCCAGCACGGGCGTGGCGCCGGCCAAGAGGTGCGTGTGGTCGGCAGCCCAGTGGTTGATGAGGCGGCTTTCGCGGGAAGACCAGGAGAGCAGTGCCCATCCCGATCCACCGCCCATGGCCTTGGCCAACCCGGTGAATTGGCTGCGCCAAGCCTCGACGGAGCCAAAGTCCCGGGTGAACGCAATGGATAAGCCACAGGAAGGCAGCACGCCGTTGCCTCCTAGGTTGTCGAAATACAGCTCGTGCAGGAAGGCCGAGTTGGCGGCGATCAACTCCTCGCGCTTGAGACCGTTAATGGTGAAGGTGGCTGCGGCACTCCAGTCCAGCGCTGCGAGTTCGCTCCGTACGGCGTTCAGGCGCTTGACGGCACCCGCGTAGTTGTTTTCGTGGTGGCTGGTGATCAGGCGGCTCGACAGGCCAGAGAGTTGATCGGGGTTCAGCGTCAGCGGGCGGAGTTGGTAATTCATGATGTTCTCCATCAAATGGTCAGTGTCAGACGTGGGCAACCAGCGGATAGACGGCCAGGCCGATCAAGGCTGCGGCAAGCACCACCACAGGCTCGGGCAGCTTCTTGAACCGCCACAGAACCGCTGCGGTGGCGAAAAACAGTGCTGCAGTGGGTAGATCAACGATGGACCGCTGGCCCAATACGACTACGGCCCCTGCAATGGCACCGACGGCGGCGGCGGTGACGCCATCCACGAAAGCGACCACGCCGGGATGCTTGCCGTGCTTCTTAAAGTACGGCGCAGGGATCACTGTGAGCAGATAACAGGGCAGAAAAGTCGCTGCTGCCGTGACGACCGCGCCCCAGAAGCCGCTGGTCAGGAAGCCGATGAACCCGGTGGTGATAACGACCGGACCTGGGGTAATCATGGCCACGGCCACGGCGTCCACGAACTGGCGATCCGTGAGCCATGCGTACTCCTTGACCACGCCGCCATAGAGGAACGGCACGATGGCCAGGCCGCTACCGAAGACGAACGCGCCCGCATAGGTGAAGTAGGCAGCGATCTGTCCCAGCTTGTGCCAGTCGAGGTTCTCCAGGCTGAGGGCTGCAGCGATTGGTGCCGCCCACGCCATGCTGTGCAGTTGGCCGCCGGTTCGCTTCAACGGGCCGCGCACGGCCCACACCAGCAAACCCGCGCCGAGAAAGACCCAGATCACTTCGGACTGAGTGACGATGGTCATGCCTGCGCTGAGCAGGTAGATGGCCCACAGCAGTCTGTCCTTGCCCACGCTCTTGGTCGTTAGCTTGTAGGCACTCAGGGCAATGATGCCGATGACAGATGCCCCAACGCCATAGAAAACAGCTTGCATCCAGGAGATGCCGCCATAGGCTTTGTAGGCGACACCCAGTGCAACCACCATCACAAAGGACGGCAGCACAAACGCCAGCCCAACCAGCGTCGCGCCCCACAGGCGGAAATGCACATACCCGAGATAGATGGCCAACTGGGCGGCCAAGGGGCCCGGCATGAGCTGGGCCAGGGCCATGCCTTCCTTGTAGTCAGCATCCGAAATCCAGCCGCGTTGCTCCACCAGATCACGGTACATATAGCCGACCAGTGCCACCGGGCCGCCAAAGCCCAGTGTGCCCAGGCGCAACATGTAGAGCACCAGTTGCCACAGCGTGTAGCTTGGAACAGTTTCCGCGCCGTCATCGGGCGCGGCCGTTATTTTGAGATCGTTCATGTTCATTCCTGAGGTGGTGAGGTACTAAGGCTTACGAAGGGTCGAGAAATGGGCATGGAGCGAATCCAGCACCCCGCCCACGTCAGCCAACAGTGCGTCGTCGTCCGGCCAGCGCTTGCGTGCACCGGCCAGCACGGCCTCGAAGCCGCTGGCTTCGGGTGTGGCAGTGCCTCCCACGTCCAGGGCATGCACCATGGCCCCCAGGCGCTGGAGGCCGCGATCTCCGTCCAGACCAAAGCTCGCCATCAGCACCTCAAACGTCACCCGGTCGCCAAAGTGGGAGAAAGTCGCTCCGTCGAAATCGAAACCCAGCGCATCAGCAGGACAGTCGGCGGGCAAGTCCAGCCACACAAAGCGCGCAGCGGGGTCAATGAAGCGTTGGATGAGCCAAGCACTTGCCACGCGATCTACCCAGAGATGGCGGCGTGTTGCCCACAGGCGCCCCTGGTACTGCATGCGGTCACGCCGGGCAATGCGGCCCGCTGCGGCCTGGGGTTCGCCGGGTGACTGGATGGCTTCGACCGCGTTCGTGAAGTCCCGCCATTGGGCTTCGGCACGGATGGAGGATTCACCCGGAAAGAAGTCGATCTTGCGGATGGCCTCGTAGGTGCGCGCGTGCCGACGCTGCAGACGTTGCAGCTCAGCGGCAGATAGCGAGGAAATAAGCTGGCGCGCTTGCGCCAACTCTTCAAGCCAGGGTGCGTAGTCGGCCGTTCGATCAAACAGCGCTTGGTAGGCTGCTTGCTCAGCCATGTCCTTCGCTTGAACACGCAGCAGCCAAGCTTGCCCGCCTTCTTGCAGGGCCTCGTCGGCCAGGGTTTGTAGCTGCGCAGCCTGCTCCGCCTGTGCGGGCAGCAGATAGGTGCCGTCGCGCAAGGCGGCACAGCCCTGTGCCTTGACGGCACGCCAGATCCGCATGCGCGCTGTGGCCGCCGCGGATGGGAGGCTGACGACGAAAGCCAGCCAAGTGTCAGAGGTGAGAGACATGACGGCAGCTTAGCGAGCCGTCACGAATGCTGCAACAATGTAGCGATCTCTACATAACCTCGAATGGATTGGCTGCTCGCTTCACTACTTGCGGGGTCAGCAGAATGGCCGCTTCTATACACAAACTACGCATTCAGAGGCGGAGCGGTAACGACCGCAAACGCTGCAAAGCGATCCCTGCCAAGGAGCGCATTGCTGCAGAGACCCGGTACGCCCATGCTCTGAAAAAGCAGCTCGGTGGCCCAGAACAGGTCGCAGCCGCGCTGGACACCATGCACCGCCTGGAAGAATCGCCACCCGAGGTGATGTCTCCTGACGATCTCACCTTGCTCAAGGCCTAGGGCAAAGCCAGTGCGGTGGCCAAGCAGACGGGGTTCAGGGATCTGGGGGAAAGGGATGGGGCGTACTTTGAAGTACGGCTGGTGTGAGGGTGTTGGTCCACTGAGGACACGCCATGCCGATCAACGCGCCCTGGAACTACCCGACCTTGATGTGCACGCCACCAGGCGGGGGCGGTGGTGTGTGCCCCACGGAGACCCTGCTGCCGCTGGAGGCTGAGGCGTATGCAGTCACGCAGGAGGGTGAGATCTGGCGGGTGACGGTGAAACACTCCGGTGAAGTGGTGTATGCGGGGCCTGGGCCTGTGGTGCAGGTGGAGTCGCCTGCGCCGTTTTGAAGCAATTTGATTGCACCGCACCAGCTACTGGTTGTATGGTGCAACAGCCTGCAAGGAGTCGATATGTCGATAGACCGTGCCAACTATCCTGGGGTGCTCGCCTCCAGCAACTCCTCAGTTCTCCATCTCCATTTGCTCCTCCAGTTAGGCGACAGGCTGCGAGGTCTCAGGAAAGCGCAAGGCCTGAGCACGGTGGCGATGGCGAGTCACTTGGGACTCTCGCGCGCAACGCTGAGAGCGGTCGAAGCAGGAGATTCCACGCCGTCCATGGGCACATACTTGAAAGTCATGTCCGCTGTGGGCATCGTGGGCGACTTGGCGTTGTTGGCAGATGGCGTCATGCAAACGGTCAAGTCAAACACTGCGGCGGCAGGAGCAAGCCGCGATGCGCCGTTGGCTCGAATCATCGTTTCTGCAGATGCCTCTCGCCACCGGATCCAGGATCTACAAAGTCTCGCACTTCATGAAGCAGCAGTGCGACGCGTTCGTGCTGACCCTGCGTTGCTCCATCAGGCCCAAGCAGTCCTCCAAAAGTGGCTGGATGCTGGGGACCAACGTTCGGCGAGTCTTTGGCTTGAGTGGAAGGACATCCTTGAGAATCGCAAGTGGCGTAAGGCACTGGGGAGAACCCACCGAGCGCAGGAACTAAGGCAAGCGTCCCCGATGACCGCTGTTCTGCCGCCAGAGGTCCGAAAGCGCGTCCTCCAAGAAGTCCGTGAACTGAAGGAAGGCGTCGTTCTTGAGATCGCCGGTAGGGCTAGTCAATGACAAGTGCCGTTCGGACTAGCCACTGGCAGCGGCCAGAATTTGACGTTCAATTCCCAGGATTGCACTATCGCTGGTGCGCACTGATCCCCAGCCATTTCCACGGAGCAAGCCATGGCCCTTGAAGACGACATCGCCACTCTCACCGTACTCGTACAGGGCATGCTCGCTGAGTCAGGAGAACAAGCCGGTTTTGATGCAAGAGAGTGGCTGGACCGTTGGCTTACTGGTGTGGTCCCAGCATTGGGAAATCGGAGACCCATCGATGTGCTCAATGAGCCGGACGGCCTGGAAGTCGTGAAGAGCTTGCTCTTGCGAGCCCAATCCGGTGCGTACTCGTAAGCATAGGCAGAGAGTGGACTGATCGTGAGTCAGGTCTGGACCTGTCGCTATCCCCGCTGACCAATTGACACCATGCAGAATGCCTACGGCGATGCCCTCTAGCCAGAACGCCCCGTATCTCCCTGCGTCTGCTCCCCGCAGCGCGGACATCGCTCTGTACCTAGACCTCGATGGTGTTGTTCACCATGAAAAAGTGCTCTGGCACCCCCGCAAGGGAATCTACATGAGCCCGTATGAGGCTGCAGGACACTCTCTTTTCGAATGGGTTCCTATCCTGGAATCGGTGCTTGAACCCTACCCGGCAGTCGCCCTGGTACTCAGTAGCACTTGGTGCATCCGCCCGGGATACAGCGCAACCCTCAAACGGCTTCCAGCCTCTCTGCGTGCCCGGTTCATTGGTGGGACGTACCACAAGCGTGTCCATGGCGTGGATCCCTGGAATCTGTCCATGTTTCGCACCACGCCCCGTGGTGTGCAAGTTCAAGATGACGCTCGTCGCCGAAAGCCCCGGCAGTGGCTGGCACTTGATGACGATTTGGAGGGGTGGCCTGACTCCTGTCGGCAAAATTTGGTCGCGTGCGAAGGAACTACCGGCTTGTCCAACCCCGTAGTTCAACACGAGCTGAAGGAAAAACTGCGCGGCTGCCATACAGGGTTGTCCGCCTAACCCAGTAGTTTCTGAAAGCAACCAACCGATGATGCGACGCCACTCCGACATCCTCGCGGTCTTGCAATCTGTCGCTGGCATCGTGAAACGTCGCCACGCGGCCAATGTGCTCAGCCGTCGGACAGCCAGTATCGGCTTCATGGATTTGGATATCGGACCGTTGGTTCTCGAAGCGCCAGCTCGCCACATCGGCGAGGTATTCGCCTTGTCCTCACCTCCGGTGGCCAAGCTCGAGCAGGCTGTTGCATTGAACTTGCCCAGCACTTCGTATTTCAGTAGGAAGGTCAACGGCCGCAAGTGGCCATTGATGAGGTCCCCATGAAAACACACTCAACCTCAACGAGTCGCCTCACAAGCAACAGCCCAAGCGCAGTTGAACATCCGTCGCACTACGCGTCTGCTGCTCAGACCAAGGCCTTTCTGGCTGGCAGCCTGGCCGCCCGGACGGCTCGCTTGGAAGCTAATGACATGCTCTGCACAGACATGGCTGCGGATCTGGTCGGTACCACCCCAGTGACGATCAATGCGTGGGTCGCTAAAGGGCGGGCGATCGGATTGACCCAGGCCCGGCGTGGATTCAAGTTGCCTCGTTGGCAGTTTGAACCTGCCCTATGGGATGCATTGCCCAAGCTTTCAAAAGCCTTGGGAACGAGTGAGGGCTGGGCATTACTCGCCTTCTTGGAGACACCATCGGGCGCTTTGGGTGGCCGGACACCGCGTCAGGCGATAGAGCAGGGTCATCTGGCCCGTGTGATTGAAGTGGCGGGTGCTGAGGGCTATTGACCCCCCTACGCCTCATGAATCTCGCAGATCTTCAGTACATCCCTTACTTCTAGCTCCTAGTTCCGGAGCTTCTTTTCAGCGTTCAGCATTCGAGCGCCCCTGCGGGCACGGTGAATATAGGGATACTGCTACTCCTGTTGCCTCAATCGAATCTGCTTTCACGGCGATTTGACAATACCGGTCAGCCGGTTGCCTACCTTGCTGAACGCCCTGAAACCGTATTTACGCGGCGATCTGTCGTCGTGAAGCCTGATGAGTTTCTTCTGAGATGGTGAGTGGAAAGCCATTCCATAATGAAAGCTCCAGTGGAATCCGACACATCGCCCAGGCAGGCCTTGTCGGGAGTTCATGGCGGGAACGACCACCGCGTTATCGGAACCTGCGCTTGGGATATGTAGACACGAAGGATTCAGAAATGGCAGACGCAGTTGAAGTTGGAAGCACCAATGTATATGCCGACCTTGGATACCCAGACGCTGAGGCTTTGCAGCGAAAGGCTTCGTTGGCGTCGCATATAGCTTGGACGATCAAGGCGCGACATCTGACCCATGAGGCAGCGGCAGAATTACTTGGGATAGATCAAGCAGACATCGTGAAGATTGTTCGTGGGCAGTTCCGCGGCACGAGTGAAGCAATGATGCTTGAATGGATTGCGAGGCTCGGTCACGACGTGACGATCCTGGTGACCAAAACAGCACGGCAAAGGCCGGGGAAGATTGGGCTGGAGTTCCACTGTGTTGACGCCGACCGAAAACTGAGCCACTTTTTGGTGTGATGCCGACCTAAAACTGAGCCAGGTGTTTTACCTACCCTGCTGTTTTGTGCAGCAAGG
>NZ_LMHQ01000020.1:0-36069 GCF_001428225.1 Acidovorax sp. Root70 | reverse complement strand
CCCAAGGCACTACACTTATCCACAGCCGACCTTCACAGGTTGGCCATTAGCCCTGGCTCAAAATTCAATCGGCACGGTGGCTCAATTTTGAATCGGCGCCAACATGCAATGGCTGGGGTGAACGCAGCCGTGGTCGGCGTGCTCGCAGCAGCGCTCTACGACCCCGTGTGGACCAGTGCCATCCATTCACGGGCAGATTTCGGACTGGCGCTGGCGGCGTTTGGTCTGCTGGTCTATGGCCGACAGTCACCAGTGCTGGTCGTGGCACTTGCCGCTATGGCTGGTTGGCTGCTTGCCATGTGATTCGGTGGGCAGTGCTGCGTCCAGTGGGATGGGCGGATCAGAACTCTCCACAACGCATGTGCTGCCTCTTCGCTTTTGCTCTGAGAGAGGCTTTGGAACGGCGAGAGCTGTTGCCACAGGTTAGCCCACGATCTTCAGAGAATCATTGCCATTCATGATCAATGGCTTGGGTGCCCACGTGGTCGGTCCGAGTGTTCAAGGGAACCGGAATACGCATCTCGCCCAGAACTAGTGTTCAGGCCGCGCGCCCAGTCCGACCGCCATCCAAGTGGGCTCGGCAGTCTATGTGAACGTATACAGCTGCGAGAGCCCAGTGGAAATGCGCACGGAGCCTTAGTTGCGCGAGCTGCCATAGCCTTTGGTTCCGATTGGCAATCAAAGCCCAAACTTGTCTCGACCTCAAAATCATCACCGTATGCCCCCGCAGCAACTTTGCACTCACCTTTGGTAATATAGTCCCCTAGACTATTTTTATTGCTCCCCAATATGTCCCATACCTCTCGTGAAAAATCCAAGTTGATCGCGCGTGTCCGCCGTATCAAGGGTCAGATCGAAGGAATCGAGCGCGCCCTAGATTCAGATGCACCCTGTGTCGAAGTGCTGCGTCAGATCGCGTCCGTGCGGGGTGCAGTCAGCGGATTGACCGCCGAGGTGATGGAAGACCACCTGCGTGAGCACGTGCTTGCGCCGTCGGACAACACGGAGCGCCACCGGGGCGGTGAGGAAATGATTGAGGTCATCCGGGCTTACATGAAATGAACCTGTTGCACCAAAGTCACCTCCACATTGGAAAATACAAATGAGCTTTGCAACACCCACTGCAGTCGCCGAGTCAGCACACGACCATTTCTTTCTGGGCTCCGACCACGAGCGCAACGAGCGCAAAGTGTGGCTGGTCATTGCCCTCACGGCCAGCATGATGCTGGTTGAGATCATTGCGGGCACGCTCTACGGCTCAATGGCGCTGGTGGCCGACGGCTGGCACATGTCCACCCATGCAGGCGCTATGCTGATCACCGCGTTGGCTTATCGCTTCGCACGCAAGCACGTGCGCAATCGGCGCTTTACGTTCGGCACGGGCAAACTCGGCGACCTGGCTGGCTTTGCGAGCGCAGTCATCCTGGCGTTGATTGCCCTGCTTATCGCTTACGAAAGCGTGGTCCGGCTGACCCAACCGATCCCTATCGATTTCAACCAAGCGATCGTCGTGGCCGCCGTGGGTTTGGTCATCAACGTAGTCTGCGCTTGGCTGCTGAAAGACGATCACGCGCACCACGGTCACCACCACGGCCATCATCAACATGACTCTGAGCGCGGCGACAACTGCGGCCACGATGACCACCATGCGCCGGGCATGAGCCGCGACAACAATCTGCGCGCTGCGTACATCCACGTCTTGGCGGATGCGCTTACCTCGGTGCTGGCCATCGTCGCGCTGCTGGTCGGCAGCAGTTACGGGTGGCTGTGGGCTGACCCTCTCATGGGCGTGGTAGGCGCGCTGGTGATAGCCCGCTGGTCCTGGGGTCTGATCCGCGACTCTGGTAGTGTTTTGCTGGATGCCTCAGCCGAAGGAGAGGAAGTGCAGCTGGAGATCCGGGAGGCGATGGCGCCAACAGGAAGCAAGGTTACCGATCTGCACGTGTGGCAGGTCGGGCCGGGTCACTTCGCGGTCATTGTCTCGCTGACAGCACCGGAGCCGAAAGAGCCTTCGCACTACAAAGCGCTGATGGCGCAAATTCACGAGCTTTCGCATGTCACGGTAGAGATTCAGCGGCAGGTCACATGAGTATCGGGATCCTATTGAAGACCTGGGCCAAGCGGGTCAAGCGCGACGGCGTGACGCTTTGGTTTGCGGGCAAGCATCCCCGCACACCCTGGCATGCGAAGATTCTGGGAGTCTTTGTAGTTGCTTACGCACTGAGTCCCATCGACCTGATCCCGGATTTCATCCCCGTATTGGGTTACGTTGACGACATACTTTTGTTGCCAGCATTGATCTGGCTGACCGTGAAGCTACTGCCACCGGATGTCCTTGCGGAATGCCGCGTCCAGGCGGATGCTTGGATACGAGCTAAGGGTGCCAAACCCAGAAGTCAGTTTGGGATGGTGCTCGTCGTGATGGTGTGGTTGAGCGTAGCTACAGCGGCATGCTTGTGGCTCAAGCTGTATCTATAGGTTGGCCCCCGCGCGTAACTCGAGGGACTCTTCTTGCACCGAATTTCCTTGACATTCTCTAGATCGCCTCGCTGAATCGACCGGCGCAAGGCCCCCTATGCCCCTTAGTTCCGCCCCCAAGCGAGACGTACTTCAGATGTGGGGATGTGTTCGTGGGCTGCTGCCCGTGAAGCTGTGCAGAAGTGGATCAAGGTCGCAGGGCTTAAGTCCGATGACTTTCTCTTCCCGAGCCGTATCCATGGCTCACCGCACTTGGGGACACGACAGTATGCGCGGATACTAGGTGGCTGGGTGGAGGAGCTCGGTCTTGACCCAGCAGAATATGGCACGCACTCTATGCGAAGAACCAAGGCAACGCTGATCTACCGGCGAACAAAGAACTTGCGCGCTGTGCAACTTCTTCTTGGTCACTCCAAGCTTGAGTCCACTGTGCGCTATCTTGGCATCGAGGTAGATGATGCGCTTGAAATATCTGAGCAGACTGAAATCTAGTCGACAGTTCAGTCGCCCCGGCGGCCGCACAACTACGCTCCCACGGGCGATGGTGCTCACATCCAATCACAGGTTAGGTGAGTTGGCATATTTCCGCTTCTAGCCGAACCGGTCATTCGCCAGCTCATACTGAACGACCGCAACCAGCCTGAAGCAGCCCACCGCCCCTCCCCTCCACATGCATCGATACATGAACCGCCTCAAATGAGGCGGCATTAATTTCTCAATACGGAATTTCCCCGACGGACTTTATTTACGTCCGACGCACTTTATTTGTTGGAGTCAGAACCTTATTCGACTAATGTTTTGGACTTTTTAAACAATTTTTATGGACTTTTTTGGTGATTCCCTCAGAATGGACGCGTGCATTGGAAACCAGACCCCCTCCTCTACCCCAGCCATTTAAGAGCACGCGTCAAGAGGGGACGAGGCCTGCTCCAGGGCGCCGAGTACCTGCCTTGGCTTTACATACGCGACGTTCCTTCACGCGGCACTTCGTTGGGTGGGCATGGCATCGTTACGGGTCGCCCGCATCAAGGTCTTTCCGATCTGGAGGCCACCTATCTGTACCTTATGGAACGTCGTGAGAGTGTGGTGGACATTCGAGAGCAATGGCCTATCTTGGATTTGGATAGGACTCTAGAGCTCTGTACGGAACTTGAGGTTCGACACATATATAAGAGAGGGTTGCCGGAGCCCTTCACGATCGACTTTCTGATCACGGAACTGACGGCGGACGGAAAGAGCTACCGTGCAGCGAGCGTTAAGACTTCTGAAGATGCGGCCGATCCGTCAAAGAGATTGCGTTTAGAGGTGGAGCACAGATGGTGTCAAGAACGAGGCATACCTTGGACGTTGGTAGATACGTCGCGCTTCAATAAGACACTACTTGAAATCCTGCGCTTCATGCGTGGGTGGTTTCGCCATCGTTTCAATCCGGAAACACAACTTGATCCACGCTTCTTACTTGCTTTCGAGAGCTTCTACAAAAGCAACGAGTTGCTCAGTGAGTTAGTGGCAAGGCTCACCAAGACTCTTCGACTCCCCAATTCGCAGGTGCTGGACATGTTTCGGTACTGTGCTTGGTCAGGTCAAATAGATATCTCGCTTGGTCATCCGTTGGCGCTCAATCGACCACTGTTTTTGAATCAGAAGAAGCGATGACTGATTTTCGTGCGCTACCCAATCAGCCAACCCTTCATGTAGGCTTGGCACTGCATGACTCCGAACGACCAGGTCGGTATCTTCGCCTAACTCATATTTTTGAGGATGGGGTATATGCGATGTGGGTGGGCACACCCGAAGAAGCCAGGTATGCCAAACGACCGATTTTCTATTCTTGGAATCAACTTAGCGCGCTCACCTCACCTACATCGAAATGGGGTCGCATAGTACTTCCACAACAGCTCTCCGTGCCAGCCGAAAGCGGTAGTTCTCAGGCAGGAAAAATTCAATCAGCATGGGTCCAGATCGCGCCTGTAATACAAGCATTTGAAAATAGGACGAACCTATCGAGACATCACTTTACCGCCTTAATTCGAGAGAGAGCTTTAAGCATAGACGTTGCGGAAAAGACGCTGCACCGTCTCATCCTTCGTTACTACTACTTCGGCAGCACAAAAATAGCACTGGTTGCACTGCCTCGCGGCCCCAAGCGCACCACGAGGGGTCGTGAAGAGTCAGGTGAAAAAGACCATGCAAATGGCGAAATTCCGGATAAGGCCAATAATCGCCGCGGCCGGAAAACTATTCTGAGCGATGAACTAGGTCCTAATAATTTTGTTGTCACTCCGGATGATGTCGACGACATGCTCAGATGCTATAAGCAATTGCTCAGAAAGGGGCCAACAAATAAGACCACTGCGCACGAAACCTACTTAAGCACTTTTTTCCAGAAGAGCCACCCTGATACTTATCGCCAGTACATAAAAAAACAGATATCAGAGCCAGTAACCTATCGCCAGTTTTGCTACTACATAAATGGTGAGTTGCAGCTTACGGAAGACTTAGCACGAAATGAGCGCAGGCTTCGTCGTGACCCTGCCAACACCAACTCGCTAGTTTCGGCAGGTCCAGGTGAAATATATGAGATCGATTCTACCGGAGGGCGACTCTACCTAGTCTCCAGCGAAAAAAATCCTGTAGTGGTAGGCAAACCAACCATTTACTTCCTAATTGACCGGTGGAGTAGATTTGTCGTCTCAGCGTACATCTCTTTGCGCGCGCCTTCGTACGAGGAAGTTCGCAATACGCTCTTAATTGCATTTACCTCTCGCGAAAAACGCTTCTCGAGATTGGGCATAGAAGTTTCTGACAATCAATGGCCTATAGGCTGCATTCCAGCCGTTATCTGTCCTGATCGTGGATCCGACTTCATGAGTGGATCTATGTTGCAAAGCGTGGTCGATGATCTGCGCATCGACCTGACGCCACTCCCCCCTCTATGCCCAGACGGCAAAGCAATAGTAGAGAGGCTAATCCGCACTATCAAGCAGCGCATGGCGGCATCGGGGATGAAAGGTGTTTACGCAGACCGTCCCTTAGATCCTCAATCAAGAAGGGCCGCACGTAAGGCTGAAGCTGCTGCAGTGCACACACTTGCGGATGCGTACCGAGCGTTAATCGAAATTGTGAAGGACTACAACAACCGTCCCCATCAAGCCCTCAAGCGTCGAAAAATCCTTACACAACACGGCATCGAACCTACGCCGAAAAATGCGTATGTTTGGGGACTCGAAAACATAACGGGACTTCGGTCTGCACCGTACACGGAAGAAGACTATTACCGACTGTTACTCAGTTCAGATAAAGCGAGTATTTCAGGAGGTGTTCTTCGCTACAAGACTCGTGCATATCATCCCTCTAACGAGGCCGCAATCGACTACATCAGGCGATCGCCCAGAAACAGGCCTTCTCTGGACATCCGACTCGACAAGACGCAGCCAGCGGTAATCATGATAGCGAGCAGACACGGCGAATGGCCGTGTTTCGTGATGGGCGCTGGTGACGCAAGGGACAGCGAAGGAATTTCAATTGACGAGGAGGAGGCCTTCGCGGCTGTCAATGCACGCCTTTGGGCCCGCTCCGACCATGAAAGTCGACGCGTACGGGTTGCCGCAAAGGCGGCCAAGCCTGTCAACAACCGGCATAAGAGCGCCCCCGCCGAACGTTTACCTAATGTTGATATGCAACGAGCTAGGTATCAAGAAACCGCAAAACTCAAAAACAAGTTGCATGCCCAAACACACACAGAGTTCGAAGAGCACACGGCCAGTGCGTCCGTTGGGAAAAGCTGGAGTGAAGTGGAGCGAGAGGAGAAGGCTCGATTGGTAGAACTAGTGAAGCTAAACAGGAGCAAGCGATGAAGGATGTTGAGATATTCCCTGCGGTGTATCACGATACAGGAGTTTCTCGATTTGCAGGCAATCCGTTCATTGAGGCAATGCCGCCTCTGGAGCAAAGCAAAAGTGACTTTCTGACTAACCTCGCGCACTACCCAGCGAAGCCGTCGGCAACGCTTCGCAGGAGTAGCGAGGTCGTTCGACTGATGGAGCTGTCCACCATCAACGACATCGTCTACCCTTTCCCTGAATATCAAAAGGCTGGCTTCACCCTGGCCAAGATGGCCCGCGACACTTATGTAGCGCGCCACCCTTTGACTACGATGGACCGGCAGAGGAGGCACGCCATTGCCACCACCGGAACCAATGGTCTACCAATGCCCGCTGACTGGAAACCTTCGGCTAAAGGCTACTTCATGATGTCTGTTAGCGGGCAAGGCAAGACTACTTTCGCAGCTGCAGCTTTGCTGAGATACAAGCAGGTTATTTGCCACTCGAATTATCACGGAGCTGATCTGAAATGCCATCAGGTCGTATACGTTCTTCTCAGAGTGCCTCACGACGCAACACTCAAGTCGTTGTGCCTGCAATTCTTCAACGAGATCGACCGACTGCTAGGAACCGACTATTCGCGGAAGGCGGCAGCGCTACGCAATATTGCGCCCATGGTCGACTTGATGAACAAAGTCGCAACAGCTGTCTCCTTGGGCTTTATTGTCGTTGATGAAGTTCAGAATTTGCGCAGCGCGCGCGCCCAAAATGCGGAGCTTGTACTAAACCTATTCAGTGAAATCATTGAGCGGCTCGGCATTAGCTTGTTGGCGCTTGCAACACCAGCGGTCCAAGCTGTCGTAGAAGGAGCGGTACGAAACACCCGCAAACTCGCTTCCTTCGGGAGCTTGGTAATTGAGCCGATGGCAAGGAATAGCCCTCAGTGGGAAGAATTCTGCGATACGTATTGGGACTATACGTTTGTCAAGACAAAGACAAAGCTGACGAAAGAAATCCTTGATGCTTGGTACACGGCCTCAGCGGGAAATACGGCCTTCGCGGCGCTCGCGTTCACACTATCTCAGCACAATGAGATTGGCGGGCGCGAAATTATCGACGCTACTGCGTTTCAGCGAACCGCGGCGACTGACATGGCATTTCTTGGACCGGCAATTGCAGCCTTGCTCAGCAAGAACCCTGCAAAGCTTCGAATGTTTGACGATCTGCTGTTCAGTCCTAGGTACAAAGCTATGCGCGCCCTGCTTGGGGCAGAGGAGCCTGCTCGACCCAAAGGGGTAAAAAACGATGAGTTTGACGATGTACACGAAGAGAGCGTGCCCCCCAGTCCCGCTGCGACAAAGAACAAAAAAAGGGCCTCGCCTCGGCCGGTTGACCTCCCCTTAGAGGATCCGCTGGCCCGCTGAGACTACTTGCTGATTGACTGGAGTTAGCAAACGTGCACCGCGCTCGCCTCGCTTCAACAACTATCTGCTACACGCCTGAGCTGCTCCATGACGAACTGCTGTATTCATGGCTGTGCAGGTTAGCAATCTTGAATGCGTGGGGAACGGGCCGAGACGCAGTGAGGAAAATTTTTGGTGGCAGGACGGTTACACCCAGCCTTACCCTTCCCACTCACTTCGATGCCATGAACGAGCGATACGCGGGGGCGCTGCCACACGACTCTTTCGCCGCTCTTATGGAAGCCAGTACGCTGCTACCGTATCACAGGCCGTTCTTGGATCACGAGCGCTATGCACAACTAATGGAGGACTCGCGCTCAAGTAACTCCCTTGACTTGAAACTGCGGCTTGGTCTCGTTGCAAACCGGTTCGGAATCAACACGCCACACCGCTTTTGCCCCGCATGTGTAGCCGAAGATATTGAGATGAACGGCTGCCACTACTGGCATCGGCAGCACCATCTACCCGGAGTGAACTGCTGCGTCCGCCATTCTCTGCAGTTGCAACAACAAAGTGTCCCAAAGGAAGGCCTATTTGGCCAACCCCTAATGTATCCAGGCCTTCCTAGCGGCGAGGAATGCATAACCCCTGAATGTGGTTTTCAATTCCGATTTGCGCAACTATCAGCGGATCTCCTGCTGGCAGCACTACCGCCGATAAACAATGCCGATCGCTCCAACGTATATCGAAACCGCCTGTCGGCAAAAGGCTTTCAGTCGAGCCGTCGAAGCCTCGACTACCAATTAGTTGCAACTGAGGTGAGGCACTACTTTGCCGACTTCGCTAACTTTCAGCATCAATCACGACTGCTGCAGACCGCCAGAAGTCCTTTGCGCTGGATTGAAGATCTGGTTGAGCGTCCTGACCGCTCATTGCATCCGATATGCCACCTGCTGATGATTGATTTTTTATTTGGCTCCATAGCAGAGTTCAGCTTGGCAGTTGACGCAGAGCGGTCTTCACGCGAAGCGACACGAGGAAGTGCGCACGCGATTCCTCGTGGTGAGACAAAGAAATCCCTACAAGTACCAGGCCTTGAAATAGAACATCTCCTACGCAACCCGTCATTGTCCTGCCGTCAGATAGCTCAACAAACGGGCAAGAGTGTCGGCACCATCGTCAAGTATCGTAGACAGCGAAAAATCGAAGTGAAAGAGCGTCGTAAATTCGTCGGCGCCCAAACTCGAACTTCGATAGGGCACGACTTGTTGTCAGGTTTGGAATTGCAGTCTATTGCCCTTCGTAATGGGGTTTCCGTGCAAACTATATATCGGGAATTAGCGTACGAGAAGGGCACCAAACTGCACCGCCAACGTTCACTTTTCATGGCACAACGAACGTCTCGGCGTGACCGGTGGATGGGAGTGTTAAAAACGCCTGGCGTTGAGGGAATCTCCAAAGCAAGGTCTCTGGGCTTTTCTGACTATGCTTGGCTCTATCGACATGATCGCAGTTGGCTACTTACTTCCAATGCGCAATATCGCAAATCGGTGAGCACGCGTGGTACGGTGAATTGGCCGGCCCGAGATCAGGAGCTCTGCTCGAAAGTTCTCACTAGGATGATCTTGCTATTAAGGGCTGAACCACCCATGCGAATCTCAGTAGCTCGGCTTTGCTCAGGGCTGGGGCAATCCTCTCAATGGCGCCGCGACAAACTACCCCACTTTAAGGCGCTCTTATCACGTTTTTCGGAGACACCTGAGTCGTTCAGAATTCGGAGGGTTAACTTCGCAATCGATTTTTTAGTGCAACGAGAGTCCGACATTAAATTATGGAAAATTCAGCGTGCTGCAGGCCTTCGTATATGGCCTGCGGACCTTATCGCGTACGCTCAACGACGAATCAACGAGCACACCTAAAGGTCTTGGGCACCAACTAACTCTCTAAGCCCCTTCATGGTATTCCTGCCATACGTTCCCACCCCTTACCCAGACGAAGTTCTGTGCTCGGTTCTCACAAGATTTGTAGTTCACAATGGTGAGAGTGTTTTTCGAAAAATATCAAATTCTGTAGCCCACCTCAGTCCCAATCTTTCAATTTATCAGGCAAGCCCGCCTCATCCTGCAGTCGTAGCATTCATCACCGATCAAATGGGGCTACCAGGAAATGAAGTCACCGATAGGTTAACTACAAGTCAATTCTTTCGAGTATTCAACACGGCTCACAAGAGACCGCTGAACCTAGAGACAGCGGGGTATGGAACACGAAGTGGGAGACTTCGGTCCCTTGGATTCATTCCTTGCAATCACCAACCCGCTGTGCGTTTCTGTCCATCCTGTCTTGATGAGGACTTCAAAAAATACGGTGAGCCCTATCTTCATCGAATTCATCAGATGCAGCCCGCATTGACATGCACAGTTCATGAAGAATGGTTAAGAATTTCATGCCCCAAGTGCAAAATGCTTGTTGTGCCAATTAACAGAATGGTACTTCGACCTATGCCCATCGTCTGCGAATGCGGCGCGGATCTACGGTCATTGCCGGTCAGAAAATCGCCAGTAAGCAGTGCCTTCAAGCGATTGAGTAAATTTTGTGCGGATTCAATTTTTTCTAAAAATTCACTGTGGTCGCACGCTCAAGTCAAGTCCGCCGCCAGCGAAGCTCTTGGACTATCGCCGCATGACTTCTCCACAGGATATATCAAATCTCTTATCAAAGTTTACGGTAAGCCAATCAGCATTTCTCCTCACAAATTCGTTATCGCGCCGCCGAGCAGCGACTGCCATCTCAGACTCAATCTGGATTTGGGGAGGTTTAAAGCTGAGGACTTTGCATCCCTCTTCACTGCCGCTGGACTAACCTTCGACGAATCCGCACTATTAATTTCAAAAAATAGAACTGTCGGCATTCACATCAAGCAAAGGAGTCCGAAGTACGTCTACGGTTTGAAGCACGCCGAAGAAGTCCTCCTGAACTTTTCAAAAGCATACCCAGGCGAGGTGGCTACGAAATTCCAGAGATCTCACCCTCGACTCTACTGGCTCCTGAGGATCCATCATCCAGATTCGATTAAAAGATGGTGTCCAAAGTTGAAAACACTGCCGCCGATTGAGAGCGATAGAAAGAAGTTAGGTCGACTATTAAAAAAAAATGGAGATTTTAAAAAAATATTCGCCAGTGCATCGCGCCCCCTCTTTAGAGCAATTATAAGGGACCAGAACTGGCTGATAAGCACCGCAAAATTAAGCCCATCAGATTTTACAGCCCCCCCACTCAAACCGATCACCAAACTTACATCAGCAAAAATCCCTGCCTCCAAAAATTTGAGCACTCCCACCAACAGAAAAAAAGAACATAAAAATCCAAAAATAGATGACATTGAAAGAGACCTCGTATTCGCATTAATGAAGGCGATTCGCATAGAACGGCGCCCTCATAAGATCACCAGATCAAGACTTTCTCAACTATCATCAAGAGGAGTTTCTTCAATTACCAGAGCAACCCCACCCGGCAGTAGGCTGCACACGATGATAAGCAAAATCAACGCCGACAAAGATCGTAGATTGGCACTGTGGGCAGCACAAGCGTTAGCTCTTGCAGAGACAAATATGACGCCTACAACAGTTCTGCTAGCGGCAGGGCTCAACACGACTTCCCGTAACAGGGAACACGCGCGCTCTGCAATCGATTTGCTTTCAAGCGGATTAAGTCGTCAAGCAATTCGTGAATCTTTTAACACAGACCCAGAGCAGATAGCCCGATTACACCGCCTCAACCGAGTCGACTTAAAACCTCTGAATTAATACAAGCGACATCTTCTAGTCAAATATCGCGAATAATCATCTGACTAAAATCCTTCAACTGCTCTGCGGAGGCGGCTTGCCGCCGATGCTGATATTCCGCCCCCGACGAACCCGACCTCCTCAGCGCCTAGAACTTCGAGGGGGCCACGACGGCATTTACAGCACCATCAAACACATAAATTATGACGACAGGGCGTAATTCACTCGTCGGCTGAACCTAAAAAGTGAGACATCAATTAAGTGATGCAGCAAAAGTGACTAAATTGACGATTACCCACAGGACCAACCGTTTTAAAAGCAATTGTCTTAGTGGCCATACAGGAGGCATGTGACGGCAGAGGTATATTGCTGCGGAAGCTAGATGCACTTGACCACAAAGTACACTGCAAGGTGACCATGCGTTCCGTGTCTACTTGACCAGACCAGGGTATGGTGCCGGTTAAAGTTGCTGGGTATAAAAATGGTTCCTGTGCTCCGGCCAACATCAGATCTACCACGAGATGTGGCGTAAGCCTACTGGCGTTCGCTACGAGCATGCGGGAGATACTGGCGGACAATACGCCACGCAACTCGTGCCCACCCAATCACATGATTTCTAAGCCCCCAGAGTCCATGGAGCCTAAAACTAAGCTCAAGGCGCTCCTCCATAGGATTCATACCCAGGTTGACACAACGTTCTCTGGACTGGGGGTCATTGTGTGGGATGGCGTGTCTACGATACCAATCCTCCCTATGCGAAGTGAACAGCCAAGGGGCATCCATGACAAAACCACATTTGAAGTCTTGATGAATATCTCGCGGGAGGGGAGCCCTTTTCACGATGGATTTCACGTCGTTGACACAGCTCTTGCGCTCATCCAGGTGTCAGTCTATTTTTCACCCGCGATTTCCGCGCAAGTGGAGACTCCTGCGAACGGACTGAGGTTCGGTGGGCGCTACCTTGCAGCTGCCTTCGGGTCTTGCCTTGAGGGCGTGATTTGCACGGGAGTTGTGTCGAAGCAATATGGCCCGATAGTTTTTGAGCACGGAAAGGTGGCGTGATGTTTAGCCTTCTTCCGATGACAAAAGTGATTTCGATGCTAGCTGGACTGTATGCGCTGCTGGCTTTTCTTGTGGCGCTTGGAATGGAACGGCTAGGTATTGAGGTCAGCTTCCTTCGCGTGTTTAGCGGTGCGGTAGTGATCGATCTCGGACTACTGTTCTTCGTCTACGTTGGTTGGCGCTGGATATGGGAAAAAGTGCCCCGTCTCAATCAATGGCTCTATCCCGATCTCAACGGAACCTGGGCTGCATCCATTGACTGGGTAAAGGATGGAAAAACTGGTCTTGCACTGGGTACCGTGTCGATCAAACAGAATTTTTTCACGCTTTCTATTGAGATGGATGCCCCACGATCTGAGTCGCGCACCATAGCGCTTTCAGTCAAGAAAGATCCGGAATCCGCGCGGCCCTTGCTCCACTACATCTACGAGGTGAGGGAAAAGTATCAATCGCCCGGGCAGAACATGGTTTACCAGGGAGCCGCGTCTTTGGTCGTCGATGTCGCCACCTATGATCGCCTCAGCGGCAACTATTTCACCAGTCGTGAATCCGGCGGTCATTTCGAGTTCCGACGCACGCTGTAAAAACGATCACCAATATGGAGCCGTTTGGAGGGGGGCAATCTTTGATTGGTCGGCGATTTGAATTGAGGCCTACATGTCGGAGACGCATGTCAATTCTGCCCCCATACCGACTCCGCACCAGTTAGAAACTCGGCCGACGATCAAGAAGACCATCGGTTTAGAAACCCCCTGCGCGATGTCCTGCCAGTGCTTGAGGTCGACGCCTGATGGCAAGGGGGCGTCTTCAGGGTGCGTGTGCCATTCGCCGACGTAGTCTATTGTCTCGCCGCTTTCTTTCCAACGACGCCGCGACACCCGCTGGTGATGTGTGGCATGACGGAAGAATCCGAAACGCCGCTGAACATCTGCCGCCGTCGGGAAGGTAGCTTCTGTCACGTGGGTGTGGGGGCCGCGGCGGTAGCCCATCAGAATGCCGCCAGCCTCGGGTGCGGACGCCGTCAGCTGCCTGAGGCCCAATAGCCGCTCCAATAATTGCGGCTCAATGAGCAGCATCGCGCCATTACGGCCGAATGGCAGTGGCTTGAGCATCACGAGGCCCGCAAGCGGGGCAGGCAGCCAATCGAGAGACGTCCTGATTTTTGACGCCGTAGACGTTCGCATTGGCCATCGCGCTGGTTCGGAATCGCGGGCTTGCCCGTCCGTATTGAAGCCAGTCGACTACAACTTCCAAGCACAGCGCCGCCGCAGCCATCGGTGCGCTGACCGCGTACGGCGTGAAGCCATTGCAGCCCAGTTGTTTGCGCGTGGGCAGCTCTTTCAGGACCGGGAAGCGCTCCTGCCGATAGTGATTGTGCTCAGCCTGCAACAGGCATCGGAAGCATCCGAGGCGGCGCCCCTCTGCCCAGAAAGTCTGGACGCATTCCCCGTTCCCCCGGATCCGTACGTGGAGCACCGGTACTTCAGTGCCTTTGTCCAGGCGCATGGCGTTGATCATCTCGCTCACAATCTCCTCGCCAGTTGCATCAATCACCAGATCCGCATCGAAGAGGTCTGGGAGTCCCTTGACACTGCGGACGCGGGCCCGGATTTTTGCGAATGGGAACTGTCGCTTGAGCTCTTCGGCCAATGCTTCGGCTTTGCTCTTGAAGAGCGCAGGGTAGCCCAGCACATGCCGGCCAAGGTTCTCCGGCTTCATGTCATCGTAGTCCACAAGGTCCAGACATCCTGCACCCGTGCCGGCGCCCAGCCGCACGAGACCCGGTGCAACATGCGAGCCGATGGCACCGCAGCCGACTACGGTGATCTTCTTTCCTTTCAGGTCGGGGAACGTCAGATTGCGGCTGTGGACGAAGTCCGGGCCGAACTCGGTGATCGCCAGCCTACTGATCTTGCTCGTTCCCCCTCTCGTGTGGAGAAATTGGCGATAGAGCCTAGGCTTCCTGGCAGCGCCAAGCCGATGTAGCGGATCCAGATCAAAACCGAACCCTAGCCACCCCAGCGGTGTGTGGATGGCGAACGTTGCGATGGAGTACTTGAGATACTGTGTCTCGCGTTCGAGCACGCGTTGAAGTTGCTGGTACAGCCGGTGATCCCATGCCTGGAGCCACGCGAATAGCTCTTTGATGGTCGCCGGGATTGCTTTCGGTACCGCAGGCCGCGTCTGAGTTGCGAACAGCCAGCACGGACACTTCGTCTCTTTGGGAGGCTGGGCCCCTAACGCCAAGGCAAGCGCTTCGACTTCCTCCTTGTTGTCGGCGACAACGGCGTGCGAAGCACCTGCAATGTCCAAGAACCAGTAGTTCGACGACTGGGTCGTTCGGTCAACGTTCCCGATCAGCACCGAATAGACGGCGGAGGATTCGCCGTGCGACCAGTGCTGCAGGAATTCGTCCTGGATGTCGTCGTGCCTGAAATCAGGGTCATGCCGGATGCGATCCAGCACGAGTTGCGCCTGGTCCAGGCACTGCGCAATCGATTCTGCCGGATCGAACCGGTCCAACACCACTGCGCCAGAGGCAAAGTAGCACAGACCTCCCGATGCATACACGTGCGGCGATAGGGGCGGCAGGACATCGAGGTGATCGAGGATCCTGATCGAGGGGTAGGTCAGAAAGTCCCAGTCGGTGACGCTGAGCCTGACCTTGATCGGCCCGCCCTTACACGGAAGTGCTCCATCGAATGACCGCGTGCCTCGCCGATAGCCGCTGGGCGTGAAGCCGCGCGACCTCAGCAGCCGGAGCGCCTCGCCAAGGAGCGATGCCGCAGCCTCCGGCATTGCTCAGCCTGCGCTTGTCGAATTCACTACTGGGCGAGATACCCGATCTGCGCCGACCAGCCGGACGACGTCGTCGCCGCTGTCCGGCTCAACCAGGTCCGTCCGGTAGGGCACGCGGCTGCCCAACTGTGCTCGGAGGATATCGATCGCGTCACCGGCCAAGTGCGATGCTTTCATTCTGGCTGCCTGGATCTGGGAAGCCAGTGTTGCAGCAAGGGTCGATGCGTGTTGGCGGCCATTGGCATCCAGGCGCTTGTTGAAATCTTCCTTGCCTTCTGCGATAGCGGGCTCGTGCACGTTGCCCTTCAGCGCGATCGACAACGCCCGTGCGGATCTCTCAAGCGCCACGTCGTCGCGCCCACGCTTGGGTTCGAAGGCTTGCGCCACGGCGATCATGATGCACACTGAAGTGGGGCCGTCGCCGGCCTTCCAGTGCAGGTCACGCCAGGCCTTCAGGTAACGGCACACGCGCTGCAGTTGCTCGGTGTGCTCCTCGACACGGTCAAGGAACCACCGAGATACCTCTTCGGGGTCCGACGGTTTCCATTCGCCCGAGCGCGTCGCCATCATGATGTCGACCATGTCCTCCCACTGCTGCAGGGTGAAATCCTCTTCTGCAAATTCTGCGGCGAGCGCTTCACGTGCGTCCGATTTCGCGGCCGCATCGAACACGCGTTTCTCGACGATTTGCGCAAACTGTGCTTCCGGCGCCGCGTACAACGGGATATCGATATGCGCCCAGGCATTTATCTGCACCCGAATGCATGTGTCCTTGCCGCTGTACAGCTTCCAGCCCTTTTCTTTGCAAAGATCCTTCAAGAGGCCTTCGACCAGTTTGAAGTAGAGCTGGGCCATGGCGTGCGGAGGCCCACTTTCCTCCCACACAGACACTGGCAGGTAGACACCGAAGTCCCAGTCCATTTCCTGGGGCGGATGCCAGGCTGGCTGCACGCAGGTTTGGTACGACCACGAGCCTTGTGTCCGGAAACGCGGGGTGACGGCCTTGTCCATGCCCAGCGCCTTGATCGTCGCTTCTCGGATTCGTGGCCTCAAGTGATCGCGGATCTCGTTCTTGGCTTCAACCAGCACCCGGCGCTGGTCCTTGGTAGGTTCGATACTGTTGATGAACACTTCTTCGGCAGTAGCGAAGAGCAGGCGGTTGAGTTTGAGCATGTTTCTTGGGCCTCAGGTGCGTGCGTTCTCGCCGTGGAAGAAGATCGGTTTGGAGGGCGAATGCTCCAAAAAGGTTTGGAATTCCGGCTTGCTGATGCAAACTTTGGAGCGTTGGGTAGCTGCGCTCAGCAGAACTTCGCGGGCGTTTTTGTCTGCAATGTCCAATGCAACAGCACGGGCACGTTCGTCGTGAAGTTCGTCGTCTACATGGCAGTAGTGTTTTCCCAGGCGGTGCGTCAGCATGAAATCGCTCAAGACCTCCTGCGCCGAAATGGAGAGGCCGAAGAGACGCCGGGACATCTTGATCGGCCACCCGCCGCCCCAGTCTCGGACCCCACCTTGCCGGTCTTGTCTGGGGTCCACAGTGAAGCGCGACGACATCGTGCCGACCGCCATCAGGCGGACGTTGTCGATGTCCTGGCCGAAGAACTTGTGGGCCTCATGCAAACCAAGGAGCCCGGGGGCATTGGCGTATAAGCCGCCATCGACATACTGGCTGTTGTTGAAGCAGTGTCTTGGGAAGTACGCCGGGGCTGCGCTGGTGGCCATCGCGACGTCTACGATGGTGAAATGGCGATCCCGCTTGAAATCGACATGATGCGGCGTCTTGAAAACTACCGGTTCACCGGTAGAGTAATTCAGACTCGGGATGATGACAGGGTGTTTGCATGCACCCAAGAGCCGGTCGCCAAATAGCTTGGAGTCAGACAGTAGCTTCTTCAGCGGCTCCGGTGAATAAGGCGACCGCCAGAATCCGAAGAGTGACCAGCGCTTGTCGAAAATCTCCTCCCCGTGGTCGACAAACAGGTCTACGATATCTTGCGCCGGAATCTCAAGGGCAAGTGCCAACGCCAGGATCCCACCGATTGAAGTACCTGTGATCAGATCGAAACGCGATGCAAGCGGCGCTTCGATCTCTTTCTCGACATCCGCTATGACTTTTGCGGTGTACAGCCCTCGGAAGCCTCCACCAGAGAGGGCGAGAATCTGAAAGGGCTTGCGCACATTGTGGGGCATTGGGGATAACTGGTTGTTTCTAGCACTCCGCGATGGCGAGTGCTATGAAACACTATATATGGGTATCAACCAGTGTCAATACACTACCAGTAGCGCAGTATAAACATACAGCCTGCTTTTAAATACAGCTTAATTGCGCCTTGGCTGATCGCTTTCTGCCGCGCTGCGCCACTGGCGTCTACCCTCCCCAAGGTACACATCCAGCGCGCGGTATTTCATCGGCCCTCCTTCACTTCCGAATTCTGGTCACCCACGATTCCAATGGATGGCGCTCCCAGCTGCCGTTCCAGCGGACTCAGCAAGGTGCGCTCCCCCCCTTTGGATTCGAACGATGCAGCAGCCGTCTTGGGCATCAGAACCAGCTCAAGGCCCAGCTCGGACGCCAGCGCCATGGCATTGCTGATGCGCGGGGAGACTTTGCCATCGAGGATCTGCCGCACGGCCAGTGGCGTGAGCCCCGTGTTGGTTGCCAGCGCCGCCAGGGTCACCCCCTGCTCTTGCTTGGCGGCTGACAGTGCAGCAGCGAACTGACCAACGGTTTTCATAAGTAAACTAAAGAAAAAACAACGAATCTTTAGATAAGTATAGCCATCTATCGCTCGCGATGAATACTAGACTATAGAATGAGCCCTAAAAATTCAGTTAACTATAGATTCTGTAAAGCGATGCATTACGACGCCGTCCTCATCCCCATGGACAAGCCCCGTATCCAGCTCCTGGAGCCTTGTATTGCAACGCCCGAGCCTTGAATGGAATCCAGCCCAGGCTGTACTTGCTGGACTGAGGTTGCCCCTGAAAACTGGAGTTTTTACCTCAGCCCGATGCAGTACGAGCAGCGCTGGTACGAGGCACAGCGTAAAAAGGCCGCGTGAACCGTGGGTTATTGACCAGGCCTTTGTGCATTTGAAATTATCTGTACCGCCCTCAACTCAGATTCATGCAAGCAACCGACATGAGATCGCTGAGCCGCGAAGCGCGGCACGAGCGCCGCGTGCAGGTCATCCGACTGCGTAAAGCCGGTAATACCTACGACGAGATTGCAGCGCTCACGGGTCTGAGCCGCACGGGCGTCTTCAACATCTGCAGGCGCCATGCGGCACACGGCGCCAAGGCTCTGCACGACACCATTGGCGGACGCAAGTTCGGAGAAAACCGCTTGCTCGATGCCGACCAGGAGGCCCTGGTGCGAAAGCTCATTGCCGACAAGACGCCAGATCAGCTCAAGATGCCCTATGCGCTGTGGACCCGCGCGGCAGTGGCCCAACTCATTGAGCAGCGCTTTGGCATCCGGCTGCAAGTGCGCACCATGGGCAAGTACCTGGCCCGCTGGGGCTTCACACCACAAAAGCCTATGAAGAAGGCTTACGAGCAGTCGCCAGCGGCGGTCAAGAAATGGCTCGATGAGGACTACCCGGTCATCGCCGCACGCGCCAAGGCTGAAGGAGCCGAGATTCACTGGGGCGACGAGAGCGGGCTGCGCAGCGACGACGTGCGCGGCAGGAGCTTCGCGCCCAAGGGCCAGACACCGGTGGTGCGGGTCAACAACAAGCGCCATGGCCTGTCGGTGATCTCCACCGTGACCAACAAGGGCCAGATGCGCTGGAGCAGCTTTGACGGGGCGCTCAACACCACGATTCTGATCGACTTCCTGCGCCGACTGATCAAGGGCCAGAGCAGGAAGCTGTTCCTGATCCTGGACAACCTGCGGGTGCACCACGCCAAGCCGGTCAAGGCCAGGCTGGCAGAGCACGCTGACGCCATCGAGGTGTTCTACCTACCGAGCTACAGCCCGGAGTTGAACCCCGATGAGATGGCCAATGCAGACATCAAACAGGCGGTGACCAAGCTGGCCCCGGCGCGCACGAAGATGCAGTTGGTGAAGGCCACGGCCAAACACTTGCGCAGCGTGCAACGTCAGCCCGAGCGCATTCGAAAGTACTTCGACCACGCCCCGGTTCGCTACGCTGCTTGAGTCAAGTTCACAGGGGGCGGATCAATAAGAGCTACACGAAACAGGGGCAAGGTCAGTTCTGTCATGTGCGCCAGCCAGATCTCGCGAACAAGCGTCCAGGGAAGTAGTTGGATTCACCTGGTGACTGGTGCAGCCAGCTAGCAGTTGCTGATGGCCTTGATTTGGATCGCCGCAATCAGCCTGAAACTGAATAAGCAATTCTGGGTTAATTTTCACCGGCTATGGTTTGCGTGTAAATCAACAACTAGCCTGCCTGCTGGGTGCCAGCACCCCTTTTTCATCAAGCTTTGCACGCGCTGCCGATATCTCAATGAATCTGGCGCTTTCTCCTCACGTCCCCTGTGCCGACGGGAATTGCACCACCAGCAGGCGGCGACGATGTTGGGCGCTACATCGCGGCCTTGCTGTTGGCGCGCAGTGAGATGCTCTGCAGTGCACCGAAGGAACTTACGCCACCGTGTGGGCGCGCTTGATTGCGAAAGTTCAGGAAGCGTGGGCTCAATCATTTTTAGCCCGCAGTAAAAGCAGCAGCCCTGTTGGGCGATCGCGGACTGGATACGGAGTTTGGCCAGCTTGTTCATTTGGCAGCAGGGGTAGTGTTGAAGCTACTCCCGTTGCCGATATCCGGACAGGTCGGGCGCCGGGGCATCGCACCACTCGGCTATGCGCCAGGTAACCCGGACGCGGCCGGGTTCGCGTTAGCCCGGACAACCAATAATTTATATCGCTGCGTCCAGTCGGCGCAAGTACCGGCTGTTGCACGCATGCGTCATGCTGACTCAACAGGTAACTCGACTTGCTGCGCCGGATCCTTCGCCCTGTGCACAAACANTCCAGTCGGCGCAAGTACCGGCTGTTGCACGCATGCGTCATGCTGACTCAACAGGTAACTCGACTTGCTGCGCCGGATCCTTCGCCCTGTGCACAAACAGCTCCACCGGTGGCACCTTGATCAGCGACTCTGCCCGTTCGATGGTGCCGTGCAGCCAAGTGTCCCAGTCCCCCTTTTCCAGCGGAACCACCGTACGTTTGTCCTGCATGTCCGGCGCGCGCTTGGGGTCAGGCCTGTGCATCAGGTTGAGCACCGGCACTTCATCGCAGTTCTGCGAGATCATGGTTTCTCAACAGCAGTAACTGTTACCGGCACTTATCACCAGCGCGCTGCGACCACCAATTCGCAAACGCAAGAAGGTCGGCGTGATGCGAATCCGTGTGTACCAACAGGTCGCCCGCGTTGGGCGACCCGGTAATCCCACGCAAAATCAATGCGCGATGGATCGCGGCATCGACGCCCACGAAGTACGGCAAGTAGTCGTCGACGAAGGCGATCGGCTTTAGGGAGTTGAGCGTGTCGGCCTTAGGGCTCGCGGCCGTTGCCACGTTGTCGGTGGCGTGGACCAGGTGAATCGGGAATCCGTGCAGTCTCAGGTTGTGCTCGCGAGCTGCCCTGAATTCCGCAGGCAAGGCCGTGACGCATACCAGTTCGTAGCCCGCCGCGGCGAGCTTGTGGCACGCCTCAATCGCTCCTGGAACCGGCGGGATCGATGACCAGAACTCGTTGTCGAAGGCCCGCCGAAGCAGATCAAGCCTATCCCCTTCAACTCGCTCCACTTCCCATCTGTCGATGGGCCAGTAGGCGAGCGGATCGCGCTCGCCAGGGTACGTGCCGAACGCCTTCTGCCAAGCGCTGGCATAGGCCAAGCCGTAGTCCAGGAGGACTCCGTCAGCGTCAAGCGCGATGATTCCTTTGGTCATCAGGAAGTTTCGCACAGCAGAGCACGCCTGCACGCGCGGGTTGGGGGGCTCCCTTGTTGTCGGGACTGCTAAGCGGCAACAGTTACGTGTGCCTTCGAGAGGATGTGTTTGCCTCGCGGTGCCCCAGAACTGACGATGCAATGAGACCAACGGCGCCACCAACGATGGCCATGTCGGCGATGTTGAATGCCGGCCAGTGCCAGCCGTGCAGGTGGAAGTCCAGATAGTCAATCACGGACCCGCGCACAGCCCGGTCGAAGGCATTGCCCAGGGCGCCGCCCAGGATGAGGCTATAAGCCAAGCCCTCGAGGCTGCGCACCGGCTTGGCGAGCAGCCAAGCGAGCCAGGCCGACGCGCCCAGGGCGATGGCCAGGAAGAACCAGCGTTGCCATCCGCCGGTGCCGGCCAGGAAGCTGAAGGCCGCGCCGGGGTTCAGTACGTGGACCAGGCTGAAGAACGGTGCGACCTCGCGCGACCAGCCGAGCAGGGTGGTCAGATGAATCCAGGTCTTGGCAGTCTGGTCTGCGGCAAAGACTACAAGCGCAAGGCAATACCAGCGAGCTGGTCGGTTGACATACTTCATCGTTCTTGTTGGTTAGACCAGATCGCAGGGCCGTGGTTGGATTCAGCGCGTTGCCGCACCGTGCTCGGCCGTGAGTGCTATTGACGCGGACAGAATTTCAGCGAGTTCCGGTCTCACAGCATTGGCGCGAAGGCACTGACCGTGGCCCGGCCAGGGTTGCCAAGCGGCAGCCTGCCCGAGAGGTGGCCAAGCGGCACCAGCAGGATCCTAAACAGCTGGCCCGCGGCTTCCCGCACGTCACGCTCACGCGCGGCCAGGGCCAGCATGTACCAATGACTCCGCAGATGAAGCCAGAAGCGCTCTTGGCCAAGCACGTGCGCGGCCTCCAGGACCTTCCACCGGTCAGGTCCTCGGGATCTCGCCCGCTCCACGAGGTGAGCAAATGCTGCCCCGCGCTGCCGATCGTCTATGGCTGTCAGGTTCGTCATTTGAGACTCAGGATGCGCCGGGCACCGTTCAAGACGATCAGACCCACCACGGTGCCGATGACCAGATCAGGGTAGTTGGATCCGGTCATGGCCACCAGGAAGCCAGCCAGGATCACGCCCGCATTGGCGATCACGTCGTTGGCCGAGAAGATGTAGCTTGCCTTCATGTGCGCACCGGCATCCCGCTTCTTGGATATCAAGACCAGGCAGATGACGTTGGCGATCAGGGCCACCAGGCCCATCCCCATCATCAGGCCCGAGACAGGTTCGCTCCCGGCGATGAAGCGTCGAACGACCTCGCTGAGTGCCATGAGCGCAAGCGCCAGTTGCAACCAGCCCGCCGTGTGAGCCGCACGCGTCTTAAGGGCAGCTGCTCGGCCGACGGCAAACAGGGACAGCCCATACACCGCAGCGTCGGCGAACATGTCGAGCGAGTCGGCGATGAGCCCGGTCGATTGAGCGATGAAGCCCATCACGATCTCGATCACGAACATGGCCGCATTGATCGAGAGCAGTATCCATAGCAGCCTGGCCTCGGCCGCATTGTCAGGCGGGTCGATTTCATCGTCGTCACCCATGACCGCGTCCGATTCCAGCAGCTTGGCGCCCAGACCCAACGGCTCCAGGCGTTGCAGGACCTGCGCCACCGGAGCGCCATGCACTGCGGTCAGCTTGCGGTTGGCCAAGTCGAAGGACAGGGATTTCACCCCGGGAACGTCTTGCAGGGCCAACTTGATCATGTTCTCTTCCGATGGGCAATCCATCTTCGGGACATGGAAGGTGCTCTTGAAGCTGCCGGCGGCGCTATCGTCTACCGCGGCCGAATGCACCAGCTTCGCGCCCAAGCCCAGCGGTTCGAGACGCTGCAACACCTCGGCGACCGGCGCGCGATGCACGGCCACCAGCTTTCGGCCCGGCAGGTCGAAGGTGAGCGACTGCACGCCTTCGACGCTTTGCAAGGCCATCTTGATCATGTTCTCCTCGGACGGGCAATCCATCTTCGGAACGGCAAAGGTACTTTCGAATTTTGTGGTGGCGCTCATGGGTATTCCTCGGACTGCATAATTGGAAACCCTCTAGCAACTACAAAGTCAAGCCCGCTGCAAGGGCGGCTCATCCATGAAGATCGGCGACCTGGCCAAGGCCACCAATACGCTTCCCGAAACGGTCCGCTTCTACGAGCGCGAGGGACTGCTGCCGTCCCCCGCCCGGACCGAGGGGAACTACCGCAGCTACACGGCTGAGCACGCCCAGCGGCTCGCCTTCATTCGGCACTGCCGCAGCCTGGACATGACGCTGGCTGAGATCCGCACGCTGCTGCACTTCAAAGACGCTCCTTCCGAGAATTGCGGCGTCGTGGATGAGCTGATTGCAAGTCACATCGAGCAGGTCGTGGTCCGCATCCGGGAGCTGAAGGCGTTGGAAGCCGAATTGCGCTCACTGCACCGCAGCTGCTCGGTTGGCCGTGCCGCGGTCAACTGCGGCATCCTGGGTGGACTTGAGCGCGCGGCCAAGCAGAATTCAAAGAATGTGCGCTCGTTACCACTCGGTTCTTGACGCAGCGCGGCTGCGCGAATTCTTTCGAGCCATCCGCGACAGCGGCTTGGATGTTCTCGATCGAGATGTCTTTCCAGGACGCTTTGCGCCCATCGTGAGGCGCCCGCCCGAGCTCGAATCGGGCGACGAGGCGGTTCCTGAGCGCGAGGCCGTTGTCGCGCGGTTCGGCCTGATCCCTTTCTGGGCCACCGATATGCGCAAGGTGAAGCTGACGTACAACGCCCGCTCCGAAACAGTTGCCACCGCGAGGCCGTTCCAGGCCGCTTGGAAGAAGGCCCAGCACTGCATTGTCCCGGCTGAGGCCATCTACGAGCCAGACTGGCGCTCGAACGTGCACGTGCCCACACGTATCAGCGCGGCCGACGGCAGCCCCTTGGCGATCGCCGGGCTATGGAACACTTGGCATTCGCCTGCAGGAGAGCGCGTTCATACCTTCACGCTCATGACGGTCAACGCCGACTCCCATCCCGTCATGTGCAACTATCACCGCCCAGGCGAAGAGAAGCGTATGGTCGTCCTGCTGGACGAATCCCAGTACGACGCCTGGCTGGACGCGCCCGCCGAAGGCTCGATGGACTTCATGCAGGCTTGTCCGCCTGAGCGCCTGGCAGCCACCGGCGAGCCGGTCGAGCGAGCGCCGGCTAAGGCCGTTCCTCAAACAGCTTCCCTATTCGACTAGCGTGTCGGTGCCCCGGGCACGAAGCTCACGACCTTCGCGTGGCCGGTCGCATGCAGAATCCTGACCTCCTGCCGCAGCGCTTCGTTCACCGAGGCCATGGCCTGAAGCTGCTTGCGCAGGTCCAAGTTCTCGGCGCGCAAATCACGGGCAGTCTCCTGTTCGCGTTTGAGCGCCGCCTTGAGGCTGTCCTCGCTTGCGCCGGGCTCTCGGCCGCTCAGGCGGCGAACCTCCTTCGCGACATCCGGGTAGCGGTTGTGAATCAACGCTGGAGTGACGCCGACCTCGACCGCTAGGGCTGTGATCGTCGGAACGGCCTCGGCACGCTGCAGGCGTGCCAGAGCCTCCCACAGATCGGCGGTCGTTGTGTCTCGATTGCGCCCGCGAACCTCTTCGGGCGCCTGGCGTCGGTCCCATCTGGCTTTCATAGCGGTTCGATCCCCGGCCCCAGCTGCTTCAAGACGTCTTCGACCCGGTGGAGGTCTCGTTGCACGCGCTGGACCGCTGCCGGTCCCAACTCGCGGGCCTCCACTTGGAGCTCCAGTTGGTGGGCGTGTATTGCCTGCCACGCGATCCGCTGGGAACTGTCGATCACAGAGTCATTGCAGGCGCCGCACCGCCACGGCTCATACAGACCGGCCCCGCCACAGCCATCATCCTGGGCCAAGCAGTACGAATGGCCGGTGCTGCGGATATTGATCCAATCGGCCGTCTCCTCGATGAGAGTTTCGCGGCTAGGGAAGTCGTGGGCCCGCATGCTCACGATTCGCTGGCCGGCGCGCCCCGCCAGGGGCGTATCCGCGTGGAGCCAGCCTTCGATCAGCTCGACTTTTCGGGCACTGATCTCCGTGAACAGGTCTTCAAACAGCGCGTCATCTTGCATAGGGTTCGCCGCATACAGCTGCGTCATCTCGATGCTCGAGTGTTTGAACTGCTCCTTGAGGAAGAGGACATTTCCCAGGCGATGCCGCACGAAGGTCCAGGCGTACGCCCGGCGCAGTTGGTGAGGCGAGAGGCGCCAATCAACGCCGGCGTAGGCGGCAAAGCCTTTCATCCGGCCGGCCCAATGCAGGCCGGACACGGTCCGGATCTGCGGTGTCGGGCCTGAATTGCTCAGGAACGTTTGCCCAGTCGATGCGCTTGCTGCTGGGGGTCAGGTTCGACTGCTCGAAGTAGGGCCACAGCTCCCACACGTCGTCGCGGTAACGGCTCAGGACTTGGGTGGCGCCGGCCGGGCCCGGCGCAGAGCTGACGACCAGGTCAGCTGGCGCGCCGTCAGGGGCGGTTGCCGGGGCCATCGATGGTTGTGCGTGGCTAGGCAAGTGCGCCTCCCGAGATGCGGTACCGACTCCAGAATTTCAGAGGCTTGCTGCGGGCGGCCTCTCTGGACTGGGTCACCAGTTCCTCATCGAATTTGTCCATGGTGAACAGGTCAATTTGAGTGCGTATGAGCGTGAAGTATTCAGCCCATTCGCGGGACCTCGTGTTCCTGCTCTCGGCTTCCAGGAACCAGTAGAAGCTGAAGAGGCGGTGCAGGTCTTCACTGGTGCCGACCACGGTGTAGCTGCGACAGCTGAAGCAGCTCAAGAAATACGAGCAGCGCTGGTACGAGGCACAGCGTAAAAAGGCCGCGTGAATCGTGGGTTAAGAACTACACGAAACAGGGGCAAGGTCACTCGGGCCTGGACCGGTGCCTGCGCCGCCATGGGGCGGGCAACCTCAACGCCCTCAAGCCCCAGGAGCCACAGCCTGTGCACAAGGCGTTCAAGAGCTACGAGCCTGGCTATGTGCACATGGACGTGAAGTACCTGCCCCAGATGCAGGACGAATCGCAACGGCGCTACCTGTTTGTGGCCATCGACCGGGCCACGCGATGGGTGTTCGTACAACTCAAGGCCAACAAGACAGCCGCCAGTGCACGGGCCTTTCTGAGGGCATTGCACAAGGCCTGTCCGATCAGGATCACCAAGCTGCTGACCGACAACGGCAAGGAGTTCACGGACCGCCTGTTTGCCAGCAGGGAGCGCGAGCCCAGCGGCAACCATGAGTTCGACCAGTTGTGCCAAGAACTGAGTATCGAACACCGGTTGACCAAGCCCAGAACACCGAGAACCAATGGCATGGTCGAACGATTCAATGGCCGCATTGCCGATGTGCTCAAGACCCACCGGTTCAACAGCCGCGAGGACATGGAGCAGACCTTGCTGCGCTATGTGGTTTTGTACAACCACCAGCTGCCGCAGTCAGCACTCAAGAGCAAGACGCCGATGCAAGCCATGAAGGATTGGTATCAGGAGCACCCGCACCTGTTCCACAAGCGACCCTATGATCGTCCGGGATGCGACACATAGCAGTTTATGTTGGTTGCATCACAGCCCATTCATCCGATTCAAGATGGGTTGGCCGGACGCATACAGTTGATGGAGATGCGGTCTCCGAACTGAATGGTAAATCGGGTCAGGGCAGCTTTCCAATCCCGGATGGGCATGGTGAACCGCCCCGGGGCGGTTCACACCCACCGGGCTACTCATAACGGCGCACTGTGCATAACGACTCAAAACGGTCGCTCAAACGAATAAAAATTCAGGGGACTTCTCGGTCAGATTTCCGCAGATTGCCGCCGAAACACCGTTGCACCTGCCAATGGGCTTCGGTTCGAGGCTCGACGGCGTCTAGATCAACCGGGTCGATTCACCATAGAGCGTAGGGCGGCACTTCAATGTCAATATCTTGTTGAGTGCCACGCGACCCCGTTTTCGTCCATCGTGACTTCTATGGTGGCCTGTGCGATGAGAAAGTTTATGCAAGCAACTGCCTCACCTGTTGCCAGGCTCAGTTGCTGCGCATCCTGTTCTCCGATGGAGCGATGAAAGAGTGCAGCGAACGTATCGATGATCCGTTGAGGCCCGGTAGTCAATGTCTGACGTAACCGATTCAGTGCACTATTTTGGCCTGACCTGAGCGAGTCAAGGCGTTCATGCAGTCCATAAAAGGGCTCGTTGTGAGAGGGGAGTACCAACACATCGTTGGGAACATCCCTCATTAGTTTGTCGAGCCCTTCGTACCACTCCTTCAGCGGATTGGCCTGTGGCTCGCTGGCGAACACCGAAACATTCGACGAAATCTTCGGTAGCACCTGGTCGCCGGAGATCAGCAGTTTCAAGTCGGGGCAGTACAGAGAGGCATGTTCTGGTGAGTGGCCGCCGGTGGTGATGATCCGCCAGCCATATTTACCCAACTGGACGTGGTCGCCGTCCTGCAACCGTCGGTAGCTGTCAGGCAGAGCGTGGATATGTTTACCAAAGCTGCCGAAGCGACTGCGGTAGCTTTCAATGGCTGCCTCCGACCAGCCGGCGCATCTATTGAAGAGCACGCCGTCGGGCGGGGCTTCGCGGTTCGTGTCGGCATGCATCACGCGGCAGGTCAGGTACTCCAGCCGGCTCATGTGCAGCGGCACACCAAAGCGACGCGTGAACCAACCAGCCAAGCCGATGTGGTCTGGGTGCATGTGTGTGGCGAAAACGCCTTGGAGTGGCCGTGCCAGCGGCCCGTGCGCCATGAGGGCCAGCCAGTCGGCCACGGTGTCGGGGTTATTCAGGCCGGTATCTACCAGCACCCAGCCATCATGGGTATCTATGGCCCATACATTGATGTGGTCGAGTCGGAATGGCATCGACAGTCGGATCCAGCGTACGCCCGGGGCGATCTCGACCCAGTGTCGTGACGATGGTGGCTTGAATGGATAAATAAGTGGATTGGCTGCGAGTTCAATCATTGCTATCGTTTCATGAGGTAAGCGACGGTATAGCCACTAGGTGCATCAGACCAATGGCTTTTTAGAATTTCACTGCTTGTTGTCAACCAGCAAGGGTGCGTCAATGGGCATATCTTCTTGGATTACCCACTCGACTGAGTCGAGCCTCAGGCGGGTCAATTGCCTGAACACTTCGATCAAATCGCTTTGCGTGGCGTAGTGAGAAGCCCCTGGCGTTAGCACCGCGCGCAAGGTTGCAGTTTCCCGATGCTGCTTTTTTTCAACGATGATCTGGGCACGTTCTATAGCCGGGATCCGGATGATCAGCTCTTCCACGTTGCGTGGATAGATGAAAATTTCGCGTACTTTGACACCTTGGCCCACTCGGCCTTGCAACAAACTGATTCGTTCGACGAGACCATCCGGGGAATGGGCCAGCGCTTGCGCCACATCGCCTGTGCCAAAGCGGACCAGAGGCCAACCGCTGTCCAGCGTGGTGACCACTATCTGGCCGGGTTCGCCCGGCGGAAGGGGTGCGCCGGTGTGCGGGTCGCAGATCTGGACGAGCCGGTCAGGCTGGACCGTGTAGCCCAGTTGTCCTAGTTCCTCGTAAGCAATCAGCCCGAAGTCGCCGGTGGCATAAGCCGAGAACGTGCGGATTGCGTATTTCTGCTCCAATGCGCGGCGCTTGCCCATCCAGTCACCCAGTTCGCCGCCCAGCATTGCGGAGCGGACCTTCCATTGAGAAGGCAGGTCGTAGCCCATGCGCTCAAGCGTTTCGACCAAGGTCACGAAGAAGGAGGTGGAGGAGCAAATGCAGGTGATGCCCAGTTCCATGATGAGCTGCGCTTGTTGCTCGGCGCCGCCGGGCCCGCAGGGAATGAGCGTCGCCCCGGTGGCAGCAATGCCCGCATCTAGCAATAGGCCGGCTGGAACAAGATGGTAGGACCAGGTGTTGAGTACACGGTCACCGGGGCCGATTCCCGCCTGCCTGAACACATGCGAGAAGCCCTTGCCAGTGTCTTCGTCGAAAGAATGGGGTTCATAGACGGGGCCTGGGGAGACATAAATGCGGCGGATAGATGTGTCGTCGGCAGCGAGAAACCCACCGAATGGCGGTGACTGGCGCTGCTTATCAAGCAGTGAATCCTTACTTGTGACGGCGAGCCGTGCAAGGTCGGCAGGGCCTTGGAGATCCTGCGGCGTCATCATTGCAAGCTGATAGACCGCGCGGATGGCCGGGGCGCGGTCGTAGGCGAATTGCTGCGAAGCACGCAGTAGTCTGAATCGATCGGTGGTGGGTAACGTATGCATGGCGTTGCCGTCCTAGTGGCCCGTGAAGCGCGGGGTGCGTTTTTCGTTGAATGCGGCCAGGCCTTCGTGGAGATCGGCGCTGTGGGAATGCACTTCAGAGGCCAGAAGCTCCAATCGCAGGGCGGTGTCTAGAGGCTGTTGCAAACCATCGTCGACCAGCGTTTTCATGCGGCGCAGGCCAAGGGGGCTCTTCGTGGCAATTTTGTCGGCCACGGCTTGTGCAACGCTTTCGAGCTGGTCGTCGTCCACCACTTGGTTGACGAGGCCCGCTTCCACAAGATCTGCCGCGTCCACGAAGTCACCCGTGAAGAGAAGGTACTTGGCGCGTGTGGGGCCAATGACCCGCGGCAGGCGCACCGACCCCCCCCCTCCGGGGATCAGGCCGTAGTTGGCATGTGCGTCGCCAATTTTGGCGCTCCTTGCCGCCAGCACTAGATCACAGCACAGCACCAGTTCGAGCCCGCCCGCCAGAGTTATGCCGTTCAGGGCGGCGATCACGGGTTTTGGAAAGCGGTCAATCCGGTTCATGGTGGACAGTACGCTGTCCAGAAAGCCACTGGTGCCACTTTCGCCCGCTTGCGTCTTGACGTACTTGAGGTCGGCGCCCGCGCAGAAGGCCCGTCCAGTGCCCGTCAATACGACGGATATCACGTCTCCGCGGCTCTGTGCTTCGTTGAGTGCGTGGTCTATTCCCCGAAGCACCGCCGGGGTCAGCGAGTTCATTGCATCAGGTCGGTTCAGGCGAATCCACATGGTGCCTTTTCGTACGTCTGTAATCACAACCGGTGTCGACATCAGGGGTTCCTTGCTGGCTTGCGTGTTCATGGATCGATTCTGCTTTTGCCTCTGTTTTGAGGGACATGGGGTTTTCCATTACCCATAGGTTAAAAATTCTACCCTAAAGTAAAACAATTAAACAAATGGAGTTCTTCATGCGAAGTAAGAGCAGCCCGCTCATGTTCCCGCTATCGGGTATCAAGATCGTCGAGTTCGAGGGGATCGGCCCAGGGCCCTTAGCTGGGTTCATGTTGATGCAGATGGGCGCTGACGTTACTGTGGTCGGGCGGCCAGGTGCGAGCGCATTGCCTGATGAGCTCACTCCGAAGGACGGGGCGCTCTTGTCGCGCGGCAAACGACGCGTCACATTGAATCTCAAGAACGACGAGGACAAGGCGCGGGCGCTGGACATGGTCGCGCAAAGCGACGGGTTGATTGAGGGCAACCGCCCGGGTGTGATGGAGCGCCTGGGTTTGGGTCCCGATGTATGTGGTGAATACAACCCGCGGCTTGTGTATGGGCGCATGACGGGCTGGGGGCAGGATGGGCCGCTGGCTCAGGCCGCCGGGCACGACATGAACTATGTCGCTCTCACTGGGCTCATGTCGATCACCGAGCAACCGGGACACCCTCCCATGCTTCCACCCACAGTGGTTGGGGATGCTGCCGGCGCCCTCGGGTTTGCATTTGGCATGGTGTCGGCGTTGCTAGGCGCGCGGGATAAGGGCCAGGGCTGCGTGGTTGACGGCGCCATCATTGATGTGTTGGCAATGCTGTCGCCGCTCGTGCAACTGATTCGTCAAGGTGGCGGATTGGAAGGCAGCGAACCCAGTGTCTTCCATGACTCACCCTTCTACGACCGCTATCTGTGCAGCGATGGGCGATACATCACGGTCGGTGCAATCGAGCCACAGTTCTATGCATTGCTGTTGACGCAATTGCAGCTGACGGATGTCGACCCCGCACGGCAAATGGACAAGACTTTGTGGCCGTCTCTCAAGGCGCGGATTGCGCAGCGCTTTGCTTCCCAACCTAGTACGTACTGGAATGCACTGATGGAAGGCACTGACAGTTGCTTTGCGCCGGTGCTCACCATGGCCGAAGCCGCCGCTCATCCCCACAACGTGGCTCGTGGTTTGTACAGCGTGACTGAGCAGGGCGATATTGAGACTGCGCGGGGCATGCGATTCCTGCCGCTTTGCTGAGCCGCGAATGTGATACCAAGGGTAATCCCTGGCAAGCAGTTGAGAATTTTACTGTACAGTAAAAACATCTTACGCAAAGTAATTTATTTGACTTTCATGGATCAAGAAGATCCGCCACGGAGAAATGCGATGGAAGATATCTATGTGGTTGGTGTGGGGATGACGCCATTCGGACGGCATCTGGACAAAGACATCAAGGCGCTCACACGCGAGGCCACGGCGGCTGCTTTGGCGGACGCGGGATTGGAAAAAGAAGACTTGGAAGCGGCCTTTTTTGGGAACACTTCCCAGGGGCATATGGATGGCCAGCACATGATTCGTGGGCAAATTGCGCTGCGGGCCATGGGGATTGGGCGCATTCCGGTGGTGAACGTCGAAAACGCTTGTGCAAGCGGCTCGTCGGCGTTCGTTCTAGCCTGCAATCACCTCAAGTCGGGTGCTGGCGATGTCGCTTTGGCTGTTGGTGCAGAGAAGATGTTCTCATCCGACAAGCTCAAGATGTTCTCGGTGTTTGACAGTGCCTGGGATCTCTCGCGTGCAGAAGAGATTCGTGGGGAGTTGATGAAGATGGGGCGCGACGTGGCGGTGCCCGAGGGGAGTACCTCACCCAGGCCGTACAGCGTTTTCATGGACGTGTATGCGGCGTTTGCACGATCGCACATGCGCACTTTCGGGACGACGCAGCGCCAGTTAGCCGCCGTTTCATCCAAGAACCACGCGCACTCCATGCACAACCCGCTGTCGCAGTACCGGATGGCTTACAGCATCGAAGAGGTGCTCGCCGCGCCGCCGATCACCTACCCATTGACTCTGCCCATGTGCTCCCCGGTGTCTGATGGCGCAGCAGCAGCCATCATTTGCACACGCTCGGCGCTTATGCGCTTGAACATCGATGAAAAGCGTGCCATCAAGGTGTTGGCGGCAGTAGTGCAAAGCGGTTCCGACCGGAGCGAAGACGACTACACCAACCACTGCACAGCACTGGCTTCGCGCAGGGCATATGAACTGGCAGGTGTTGGCCCAGCAGATATCTCGGTGGCCGAGGTGCACGATGCCACGGCCATGGGTGAAATCATTCAGACAGAAAACCTCGGTTTCTGTGAGTTCGGCATGGGCGGTGTGATTGCCGAGCGGGGTGATACCCGGATTGGTGGCCGCATTCCCGTTAATCCGTCCGGCGGCCTGGAGTCTAAGGGGCACCCTGTTGGGGCCACCGGTATTGCCCAAGTCCATGAGTTGGTAACTCAGCTTCGCGGGGAAGCCGGACTGCGGCAGGTGACTGACGCAAGGATTGCGCTGGCAGAAAACGGTGGCGGTCTTGAGGGCATTGAAGAAGCTGTTGCCTGTATCACCATCTTGGCGCGCTGAGCGCTGCACTCAATAAGAGACAAGAGAAACAGTATGGATGTCAAAAATACCATTGCCTTCGTCACAGGAGCTGCTTCAGGCCTGGGGCTCGCCACTTGCAAGGCATTGCTTGCGGCCGGAGCGAGCGTCATGGCGGTTGATCTGGACGAAGAGCGCCTTGCGAGCGAGGTGCTGCCGATGGGCGAGCGCGTGCGAATCCAGAAGGTTGATGTTTCGGACGAGGCCAGTGTGAAGGCTGGCGTAGACGCGGCAGTGGCGGAATTTGGTGCGCTGCATGTGGCGGTAAATTGCGCGGGAATTCTGGGTCCCTGCAAGACGCTTTCAAAGGGCGAGTTATTCCCGATGGATCTTTGGAACCGGGTGATCGCCATCAACCTGACCGGGACATTCAACGTGGTGCGCTATGCGTCGTTGGCCATGTCGCAGAACGAGCCCAATGTCGACGGTGAACGGGGGGTCATCGTGAACACGTCATCTGGTGCTGCGTGGCAGGGTCAAGTGGGCCAGGCCGCATATAGCGCCAGCAAAGCGGCGGTCATTGGAATGACGCTTCCGGTGGCGCGGGATCTTGCGCAACACGGAATCCGAGTGGTGGCCGTGGCGCCTGGTCTGTTTGAGACCGCCATGTCTGCAGGCATGCCAACGAAGGTGTCGCAAAACATTATTGACAACGTCATCCTCTTTCCTCATCGCATGGGGCAGGCACAAGAGTTCGGTGGACTGGTTCGGCACGTTGTGGAAAACGCCTATTTGAATGCCACCACGATCAGCCTGGATGCGGGTGTCCGTTGTTAGTCGTGGTCCATTGATCGCTGCGAGCATTCCCGCAAATGGATGCGTAGACCCTGCAAAGGTCTTATGAAGGAAATTCGATGGACAAAGCCAAGAATTCAGAGTGGAGGTACCAATGAATGCAGCCATTCAAAGCCAGCGGGAAGGCGTGGTGCTGACAGCCCAGAATCTGCTGCTGCAGTTCGGTGGAGTTGTGGCGCTGAATGATGTTTCGATTGATGTGCGCAAGGACGAGCTGCTGGCAATCATCGGGCCGAACGGAGCGGGAAAGTCTTCTCTGATGAACTGCCTGAGCGGGTTCTACCGCCCCAAGAAAGGCGAGATATCCCTGGCCGGGCACAACGTGCGCGACATGGCGGTTCACGACGTGGCGGCACAGGGCCTAGCGCGCACCTTTCAAGGTACGCACATTTTTTCGGGCATGACCGTTATCGAGAACCTGATGGTGGGGCGCCACATGCACATGCGGGCCAATCTCGTGCAGTCATTTTTCCATTTCGGCCCGGCAAAACGGGAAGAAGTTTTGCATCGGGAGGTGGTGGAAGAAATCATTGAATTTCTTGAAATTGAATCCATCCGGCATGCGCCGGTGGGCAGCCTCGGTTATGGGCTTCGCAAGCGCGTGGACTTGGGGCGCGCACTGGCCCAAGACCCGAAGATTCTGTTGATGGATGAGCCTATGGCCGGTATGAATACTGAAGAGAAAGAAGACTTGGCACGTTTCATTCTGGATGTGCGCGAGGCAAAGCGCATTCCTATTGTTTTGGTGGAGCACGACATGGGTGTGGTGATGGACCTGGCTGACCGCATCGCTGTGCTGGACTTTGGACGCAAGATCGCCGATGGAACGCCCAAGGAGATCCAGGCTAATCCCGCAGTGCTTAAAGCCTATCTTGGGGAGGGCGTCCAATGAAACTCGAAATCGCGACCCTTCCCCAGTTGCTGCGCAAGCATGCGCATGCTAACCCCAACCGTCTTTCCCAGCGCCATAAGCAGCGCGGCATTTGGCGGGAGTACAGCTTTGCGGATGTGCAGCGCAACGTTCGAGAGATTGCGCTGGGCATGCACCAAGCAGGCGTCAAAGCGGGTGAGACCATTGCCATCATTGGTGAGAATGAGCCGCAGCATTACTGGGCCGAGTATGCCGCGCATGCACTGGGATGCAAAGTTGTATCCATGTACCCGGACCTCACTTCGGAGGAGGTGGCCTATCTTTTGGACGACAGCGAAGCAGTCATCTTGTTCGCGCAGGACCAAGAGCAGGTTGACAAGGGCCTGGATGTCCGGAACAAGACGTTGAAGATGCGCCACATTGTGTATTGGGATGAAACGGGTATGTGGTCGTATAACGACCCCATCCTGCAAACCTTCGATGGCATGCAGCGGCAAGGGCGTGAAATCCATCAACGTAACGGAAAGATGTACGACGCGCTAGTGGATGCGGGAGCCCCCGATGACATAGCGGTTCTTTCTTACACTTCCGGCACGACGGGGCAGCCCAAGGGCGTGATCCTCACGCATCGCTTTTTGATCGACAACGCCCAGCGCTTGATCGATTCCATGGATGTGAAGCCGGGTATGGAATACCTGAGTTACATCGCGCCATCCTGGGCCACTGAACAAATATATGGCATCACCATGGGATTGGGATTGCCCATGGTAGTGAACTTCCCCGAGGGCCCGGAGCAGGTGTTGTCCAACATTCGGGAATTGGCGGTGGAAGGTATGACATTTGCTCCGCGCCAGTGGGAAAGCATGGCGTCCTCTGTGCAGGCGCACATGCTCGACGCAGGACCCATTCGACGAGGTGTCTACGAGTGGGGCATGAAGATCGGTCACACCGTTAATGTGGGGCGCTTGGATGGAAAACCCGTTGGCCTGCTGGACCGGTTGCTGTTTCCTATCGCCAATGCACTGGTTCTGCGCCCGTTGCGAGATCTGCTCGGCCTGACCCGGCTGCGCTGTGCCAGCTGCGGTGGTGCCACCATGGCACCGGATGTGTTTCGCATGTTCCATGCCATGGGTATACCTCTGCGCAACATCTATGGCTCCACCGAAACCGGGTTGCTGACATGCCACCAGGGTGACCGATTTGATCTGGAGACCGTAGGGCACTGGATGAAGGCGCATCCAGAGGCGGGCCCACCATTGGAATGGCGCTTGAGTGCGGACGGAGAGCTGCAGATTCGTGGCGGAAGCCCGTTTCTGGGCTACTACCGCAGAGAGGGTTCCGTAGAGTCGAAGGTTGTTGGCGCCGATTCAAAATTGAGCCACCGTGCCGATTGAATTTTGAGCCAGGGCTAATGGCCAACCTGTGAAGGTCGGCTGTGGATAAGTGTAGTGCCTTGGG
>NZ_LMHQ01000019.1:0-24360 GCF_001428225.1 Acidovorax sp. Root70 | reverse complement strand
GAAGCTGATCAACCCCATCGCCATGGAAGAAGGTCTGCGCTTCGCTATCCGCGAAGGCGGCCGTACCGTGGGCGCTGGCGTCGTGGCCAAGATCATTGCTTAATTCACAAGCAGAACAAGGAACTTGCCATGTCCAAGCAAAAAATCCGCATCCGTCTGAAGGCGTTTGACTACAAGCTGATCGACCAGTCCGCTGCTGAGATCGTTGACACCGCCAAGCGCACCGGCGCCATCGTCAAGGGCCCCGTGCCCCTGCCTACGCGCATGAAGCGTTTTGACATCCTGCGTTCGCCGCACGTCAACAAGACCAGCCGCGACCAGCTCGAAATCCGCACGCACCAGCGTCTGATGGACATCGTGGACCCTACGGACAAGACCGTGGACGCCCTGATGAAGCTCGACCTGCCAGCCGGCGTGGACGTCGAAATCAAGCTGCAGTGATGCAGCAACGGCTGCTGTGAGGCGGGCTTGCCCGTCTTGCAGTGCCTGAAAATAACGCGAACTTGCTTGAAAAAGCAGTTCGCGTTATACTTTAGGGCTTCGCTCGATTTTCGCCTGTCAAACGGCGCGTATCGGTGAAGTTTTATTAACCTTCTTTCATGCACGCAAGCGAGAGTTTGCGGAAACGCTGCAGCCAATTGAAGTTGTGGCGGTGAGAGTTTTGGAGAAAACCAATGAGTCTGAGCAACTCCCTCGGGTTGCTGGGTCGCAAAGTGGGCATGATGCGTCTGTTCACCGATGATGGGGACGCAGTGCCTGTCACGGTGGTGGATGTGTCCAACAACCGCGTTACCCAGATCAAAACCCAAGAGAATGATGGCTACGTGGCCCTGCAGGTCACGTTCGGTTCGCGCAAAGCATCGCGCGTGACCAAGCCAGAAGCCGGCCACCTTGCCAAGGCAGGTGTGGAAGCCGGTGAAATCATCCAAGAATTCCGCGTGACCGCTGAAACCGCCGGCAAGTATGCCGCTGGTGCCGCTGTGCCCGTGGCGGATGTGTTTGCCGTGGGCCAAAAGGTCGACGTGCAAGGTACTTCGATCGGTAAGGGCTACGCCGGCACCATCAAGCGCCACAACATGAGCTCGCAGCGCGCGTCGCACGGTAACAGCCGTTCGCACAACGTGCCTGGCTCGATCGGTATGGCACAAGACCCAGGTCGCGTGTTCCCCGGCAAGCGCATGACGGGCCACCTCGGCGATGTCACCAAGACCACGCAAAACCTCGATGTCATCCGCATCGACGAAGCGCGTCAACTGCTCTTGATCAAGGGCGCTATTCCGGGCTCCAAGGGTGGGTTCGTGACGGTGCGTCCAGCGATCAAGGCCAAAGCCTCCAAAGGAGCGAACTAATGCAGCTCGAACTCCTGAATGACCAAGGCCAAGGCGCATCCAAGCTGGATGTTCCCGAAACCGTGTTCGGTCGTGAATACAACGAAGATCTGGTCCACCAGATCGTGGTGGCCTACCAGGCCAACGCACGCCAAGGCACTCGCGCCCAGAAGGACCGCGAACAAGTCCGTCACTCGACCAAGAAGCCTTTCAAGCAAAAGGGTACGGGTAACGCACGTGCAGGTATGACTTCCTCGCCACTGTGGCGCGGGGGTGGTCGGATTTTCCCGAACATGCCTGACGAAAATTTCACGCAGAAGATCAACAAGAAGATGTACCGCGCCGGTATGTCTGCCATCTTGTCGCAGCTGGCCCGCGAAGGTCGTCTGGCTGTGGTCGATTCGCTGAAGCTTGACTCCCCCAAGACCAAGGTCCTGGCCGACAAGTTCAAGGCGATGAACCTGCAATCGGTGATGGTGATTGCCGACGAAGTGGACGAAAACCTGTACCTGGCTTCGCGCAATCTGGTGAACGTGCTCGTCGTTGAGCCCCGTTATGCCGATCCCGTGTCGCTGGTGCGTTTCAAGAAAGTGCTCGTCACCAAGGGTGCAATCGACAAACTCAAGGAGATGTTCGCATGAGCACACTCAAGTTTGACGAAGGTCGTCTGATGCAAGTGCTGGTCGCTCCCATCGTGTCCGAAAAGGCCACCATGGTTGCCGAGAAGTCCAATGCAGTGACGTTCAAGGTGCTGCAGAACGCTACCAAGCCCGAAATCAAGGCCGCTGTGGAATTGATGTTCAAGGTGGAAGTCAAGGGCGTTTCTGTGGTGAACACCAAAGGCAAGACCAAGCGTTTCGGCAAGACTGTCGGCCGCCGCGACAATGTTCGCAAGGCATACGTCACGCTGCAGCCAGGTCAAGAGCTGAACCTCTCCGGGGAGGCCGCGTAATCATGGCTGTCGTTAAGATGAAACCTACCTCGCCCGGCCAACGTGCCGTGGTGAAGGTCACGCGTGACCACCTGTACAAGGGTGAAGCGTACGCCCCCCTGCTGGAGCCACAATTCCAGAAGGCCGGTCGCAACAACAACGGTCACATCACCACCCGCCACAAGGGCGGTGGCCACAAGCACCACTACCGTGTGGTGGACTTCAAGCGCAACAAGGACGGCATTCCGGCCAAGGTTGAGCGCATCGAGTACGACCCTAACCGTACGGCCCACATCGCTCTGGTGTGCTATGCCGACGGCGAGCGTCGCTACATCATCGCTCCCCGCAACCTGGAAGTGGGCGCAACCCTGCTGTCCGGTTCGGAAGCACCGATCCGCGCTGGCAACACGCTGCCTATCCGCAACATCCCCGTGGGTTCGACCATCCACTGCATCGAGCTCAAGCCCGGTGCCGGTGCCCAGATCGCCCGCTCGGCTGGTGCTTCGGCAACGCTGCTGGCCCGTGAAGGCGTGTACGCCCAGGTGCGTATGCGCTCCGGCGAAGTGCGCAAGATCCACATCGAATGCCGCGCCACCATTGGTGAAGTGGCCAACGAAGAGCACAGCCTGCGCCAACTGGGCAAGGCCGGTGTGAAGCGCTGGATGGGTATTCGTCCTACGGTTCGCGGCGTGGCCATGAATCCGGTGGATCACCCTCACGGTGGTGGCGAAGGCCGCACCGGCGAAGGCCGCCATGCAGTCGATCCTTGGGGCAATCTGACCAAGGGTTATCGCACCCGTAACAACAAGCGCACACAGATCATGATCGTGTCGCGTCGCAAGAAGTAAGGGGTAACAGATGACTCGCTCTCTTAAAAAGGGTCCATTTGTTGACCATCACTTGCTGGCCAAGGTCGAAAAGGCCGTCGCCACCAAGGACAAGAAACCAGTCAAGACCTGGTCGCGTCGCTCCATGGTTCTGCCCGAGTTCATCGGTCTGACCATTGCCGTGCACAACGGCAAGCAGCACGTACCTGTCTATGTCACCGACCAGATGGTGGGCCACAAGCTGGGCGAATTCGCCCTGACGCGCACCTTCAAGGGTCACCCCGCTGACAAAAAAGCGAAGAAGTAAGGAACGACCATGTCTGAAACACGTGCAGTCCTCCGGGGCGTCCGTCTGTCGGTCGACAAGGGCCGTCTGGTCGCCGATCTGATCCGCGGCAAGAAGGTGGACCAGGCTCTGAACATCCTGAACTTCACGCAGAAAAAAGCTGCGGGAATCGTCAAGAAGGTTCTGGAGTCGGCCATCGCCAACGCCGAACACAACGATGGCGCTGACATCGACGAACTGAAGGTCAAGACCATCTACGTCGAACAAGGCACCACGCTCAAGCGCTTCACCGCGCGCGCCAAAGGCCGCGGCAACCGCATCAGCAAGCCCACGTGCCATGTGTACGTGACGGTTGGCAACTAAAGGCTCGGGAAGACTATGGGACAGAAAATCCATCCTACCGGCTTCCGCCTTGCGGTCAGCCGCAACTGGTCCAGCCGTTGGTACGCCAGCAACCGTGATTTCGCGGGCATGCTGGCCGAAGACATCAAGGTGCGTGAGTACCTGAAGGCCAAGCTCAAGAACGCGGCAGTGTCGCGTATCCTGATCGAGCGTCCTGCCAAGAACGCCCGCATCACTATTTACTCGGCACGTCCTGGTGTGGTGATCGGCAAGAAGGGCGAAGACATCGAGAACCTGAAGAAGGAACTCGCGTCGCGTCTGGGCGTGCCCGTCGCAGTGAACATCGAAGAAGTGCGCAAGCCTGAAATCGATGCCAAGCTGATCGCCGACAGCATCACGCAACAGCTCGAAAAGCGGATCATGTTCCGCCGCGCCATGAAGCGCGCCATGCAGAACGCCATGCGTCTGGGTGCCCAGGGCATCAAGATCATGTCGTCCGGTCGTCTGAACGGTATCGAAATCGCTCGTTGCGAGTGGTACCGTGAAGGCCGCGTGCCACTTCACACGCTGCGTGCGGACATCGACTACGGCACCTCTGAAGCCAAGACCACCTACGGTGTGATCGGCGTCAAGGTCTGGGTCTACAAGGGCGACACGCTGGGTCGTAACGACCTGCCAGCGGTGGAAACCCCTCGTCCAGACGAAGAGCGCCGCCCACGCGGTCCACGTCGTGATGGCCGCCCAGGTGGCGATCGTCCAGGCGCAGGCCGTGGCCCACGTCGTCCTGTCGGTGGCAACACCGCTCCGGCCGACGGCAGCGACAAGCCAGCGGAAGCTGGTGGCGCTGATAACAATGCCGTTAAGCGCGTACGCAAGGTCGCCGCGCCCGCTACAGCAGCGGACGGTAAAGGAGAATAAAGATGCTGCAACCTGCTCGCCGTAAATATCGCAAGGAGCAAAAGGGCCGTAACACTGGCGTCGCAACGCGGGGTGCCTCCGTTGCCTTCGGTGATTTCGGTCTGAAGTGCACCGATCGTGGCCGTCTGACGGCCCGCCAGATCGAAGCTGCACGCCGTGCGATTTCCCGTCACGTCAAGCGTGGCGGCCGTATCTGGATCCGCGTGTTCCCGGACAAGCCAATCTCTACCAAGCCCGCAGAAGTGCGTATGGGTAACGGTAAGGGCAACCCCGAGTACTACGTGGCCGAAATCCAGCCCGGCAAGATCGTGTTCGAAATCGTTGGTGTGCCCGAAGAGCTGGCCCGCGAAGCGTTCCGCCTGGCTGCTGCCAAGCTGCCGCTGCGCACCACGTTCGTCAGCCGTCACCTCGGCGCGTAATTCAGGAGACCATGAAAATGACCAAAGCTACTGAACTGCGCCAAAAAGACGTTGCCGGCATCGAATCCGAAATCAAGGCGCTGCAAAAGGCCCATTTCGGCCTGCGCATGCAAAAGGCTACGCAGCAACTGGGTAACACCAACACGCTGCGCACCACCCGCCGTGATATCGCACGTGCCAAGACCATCCTTGCTGAAAAGCAAGCCGCCAAGTAAGGAGCCCATATGACGGAACCTAAAAAATCCCTCAAGCGCACCTTGATTGGCAAGGTGGTCAGCGACAAGCGTCAAAAGACTGTGACCGTGCTGGTCGAGCGTCGTGTCAAGCACGAGCTCTACGGCAAGATCGTTGCGAAGTCGAGCAAGTACCACGCCCATGACGAAAATGGCGAGTACAAGCTGGGCGACGTGATCGAAATCACCGAGAGCCGTCCGCTCTCCAAGACCAAGAACTGGGTGGCTACCCGCTTGGTGCAAAAGGCCGGCCTGCTGTAAGCAGCTGTCCATGCCTGTTCCGGGGGCGCAAACCCCTGGGCAGCAAGGCCCTTCAAAACGACCCACAATGTGGGTCGTTTTGCTTTGTGGGCCTCCTTTTTTTATGCGCACGGTGCACAGCACAGTGTCCAGAAGGAGCGTCGCGAGGCATGGCGTTCTCGGGTTTCCAACAGCCCATCCCAACATCCCTAGGAGAAAACAATGATCAAAGTCGGTGATACCCTGCCCGCAGCCACGCTGATGGAATATTCCGAAGTCGAGGGCGAAGGCTGCAGCATCGGCCCGAACCCCGTGGTGGTGGACAAAGCCACGGTCGGCAAGACGATTGCCCTGTTTGCCTTGCCTGGTGCCTTCACGCCCACCTGCTCGGCCAAGCACGTGCCTGGCTATGTGGAGAAGGCTGCCGAGTTCAAGGCGGCTGGTGTGGATGAGATCTGGTGCGTGAGCGTGAACGATGCGTTCGTGATGGGTGCCTGGGCCCGCGACCAGAAGACCGATGGCAAGGTGCGTATGCTGGGCGACGGCAGCGCCGCCTTCGCACAAGCCACGGGCCTCACCCTGGACCTGACCTCCAAGGGCATGGGCCTGCGCAGCAACCGCTATTCCATGCTAGTGCGCGATGGCAAGGTGGTGACGCTCAACGTCGAAGCGCCTGGCAAGTTTGAAGTGAGCGACGCGGACACCCTGCTGGCCCAGGCCAAGGCTGCGTGATGCGCTGCTGATCGCTATTGAATTAATAGCTGCTGGCGCATGTGCATCCTGCGCTAGCGCCTCAAGTGGTCAAAAAATATCGACCTTGAGGTAATGTGCCCCGGGTATGGGGTTGTGGTAGTAGGGCGGGATTTCTTCGAAGCCCAGATCGGTGTACAGCGCGCGGGCCGACTCCATGTCATCCAGGGTGTCGAGCAACACGCAGGCGTACCCCGCCTGCCGCGCACGGTCCAGCATGGCTTCGGCCAGCTCGCGGCCCAGGCCAAAGCCCCGAAACGCCTTGCGCACGTACAGCCGCTTCATTTCGCTGGCATTGGGGTAATCGGCGTTGTCCAGCGGGCGCAGGGCGCAACAGCCGGCGAGCGCGCCTTCGACTTCTGCGACCAGCAGGGCGCCACGGGGTTCAGCGTAGTCGCCAGGCAACTGTGCCAGTTCGGACTCAAAGTCCTGAAAACACAGATCCACGCCCAGCGTGCTGGCGTACTCGCGAAAAATGTCTCTGACCGTGTCCCACTCGGCGGCCGAGGCGGGGGTTCTCAGGGAGATAGAGGGCTTGTCCAAAGCGCGGGGCATGCAAACGACGGAGCCGCCAGTGTAGCGACTTCGCTCAGCGCACCGGTGTCGCCGGCAACACGGACCTCGGCATGTGCCCAGCGGGCTGCGCTCCATGACCAACGGCCGTCTGCCTTTTGACGCCAAGGAGGGGCCGAAAAACATCAATGCGGTGACCCCCATGGCCAAGCAGCCCAGGCTCCAGACCTTTGCCAAAAAGCCACAAGCAGAGTCCGTCGAACTAGTGGCCCCTGGATGGATCCCTTAGGCAACCCCAACCCGCTTTTCCCTGTTACCGCAGGCACCTGCAAGGGCCGCCGCGACAACGCCCGCACAAAGTGAATCAGGGAGCAGGGGAGGTTGTAGTTGCTATGCTTTACGTAGCAATAAAAACAGATTTCACTAGCACAAGAGGCCAATTTCTCTCGAAATTGGCCTCTTGTGTGTTCGCGGCGGGTTTTGGGGCAGAGGATCTGCGCGGCTCGTCAGGTTTCCGCCAGCAGCTTCTCGATCAACTGGTGCAGTTCCGGGAAGTTGGGCGCACCCACATATGTCTTCACGATCTCGCCCCGCTTGTTCACGATGAAGGTGGACGGCGTCAGGCGCACATCGCCCCAGGCCTTGGCCACGTTGCCGGTGTTGTCGATAGCTACCTGGAAGGGCAGCTTGCGCGTCTCGGCAAAGTTCACCACGTAGCTGGGCGGGTCGTAGCTCATGGCCACAGCCAGAGTGTCAAAGCCTTTGTTGTTGTACTTGTTGTAGGTGGCGATGATTTCAGGCATTTCGGCCACACAGGTGGTGCAGCTGGTGGCCCAGAAATTGACCAGGGTGACCTTGCCTTTCAGGTCGGCGGTGGATTTGCTGGAGCCATCCAGCAGCACGAAGGTTGATGCAGGCGCTTCGGCGCGGCCCGTGTCCAGGTACACATAGGCGCCCACAGCGGCAAACGCTGCCACCGCCACACCTGCTGCCCAATGTTTGATCGCCATGACTTCACCATCCATCCAAAAAAGACCCGGAGGGCCTGTTGCGCCCCACCCCGCATTGTGCCGGACTGGCCCATCCACCGCACCGAAACGCCAAAGACACCCGTGCTGGATTCAATTCATCCTGAAAAGTTCGCCGTAAAACGCGCTGGACTGCCGACAACAGCCGCCCTGTCGATAATGCCCTGATGAAATGGACATTGACCGGGGCCGCTGCCCTGCTGATCGCCGGTTGCAGCCCCGCGCTGAACTGGCGCACCGTGCCGCTGCCTGAGGCGGATCTGACCGTCACCCTGCCGTGCAAACCCGACCAGGCCACCCGCACCGTGGAGCTGGCCGGTGCACCGGTGGAGCTGTCCATGGTGGGCTGCGACGCCGATGGTGCGACCTTTGCTGTGTCCCACGCTGCGTTGGCCGACCCCGCCTTGGCGGGCGCGGCGCTCACGCACTGGCGGACGGCCATGCTGGCGCGTCTGGGTGCAGGGGCGCAGGCGGGGGGCACAGATGTTCCCTACGCGCCACGCGGCACCTTGCCCTTGCCGCAATCGGTGCGCACGGTGGCCCAGGGCCAGCGCCCCGATGGCAGCGCGGTCACGGCGCAGGCCGTGTGGTTTGCGCGTGCTGCAGGGCCGCAGGTGCGGCTGTACCACGCCGTGGTCTACACCGCCAAGCCACGGCCTGATGTGGCCGACCAATTCTTTGCCGGCCTGGCGCTGCCATGAGCGGCAGCGTGTTGCCCCGGCGGGCCGCCGTCGTTGTCTTTCTGGCGTTTGCGTTTGCGTACTTTCTGTCGGCGCTGGTGCGCGCGGTCACCGCCACCCTGGCCCCGACGCTGGCCCAGGAGTTCTCGCTGCATGTGCGTGACCTGGGGCTGCTCGCGGGCGGGTACTTTCTGGGGTTTGCGGCCACACAGCTGCCTTTGGGCACCTGGCTGGACCGCCATGGCCCCAAGAAGGTTGCGCTGGGGTTTCTGGGCGTGGCCGTGATAGGCAGCTTGGTGTTTTCGGCGGCCACGGGGTTTTCGGGTCTGCTCGCGGGGCGGGTGTTGTGTGGCGCAGGTGTCAGCGCGTGTCTGATGGCGCCGCTCACGGGCTACCGCCGTTGGCTGGAGCCCGTGGCCCAGATGCGGGCGAACTCGTGGATGCTGATGACGGGCTCATTGGGCATGGTGGCGTCCACGCTGCCCGTGCAGTGGGCGCTGCCGCTGGTGGGCTGGCGCCCACTGTTCTGGGGGCTGGCGGTACTGATTGCGGTGGCCATGGGGGTCATCGCTGTCTGGGTGCCGCGCTGGACGGCCGCAGGCGCGGCATCGCCCACGGCACAGGCCGGAACGGCCGAAGCGCCCCAGGGCTATGGCGTGGTGTGGCGAGACCCGTATTTTCAGCGCCTCGCCCCGCTGGGTTTCTTTTGCTATGGCGGCATGGTGGCCGTGCAGACCCTGTGGGCGGGGCCGTGGATGCAGCGCGTGGCGGGCTACACCGCCCTGGAGTCGGCCACGGGCCTGTTCTGGATCAACATCTCCATGTTGTGCACCTTCTGGACCTGGGGCATGGTCAACCCGTGGCTGCTGCGCAAGGGGTTTGGTGCCGATCGGTTGATGGCCATGGGCCTGCCGCTGTGCCTCGTGGTGTTGCTGGGCATCATCCTGGCGGGGCCCCAGGCCGGGGGCGGCGCCTGGGCGTTGTTCTGCGTGTCGTGCACCTTCGTGTCGCTGTCGCAGCCTGCCGTGGCCATGGCGTTTCCGCAGGCGCTGGCGGGGCGCGCGCTGTCGGCCTACAACCTCGTGATTTTTGCAGGCGTGTTTGTGGTGCAGTGGGGCATTGGCCTCGCGGTGGACGCCTTCGATGCCGCCGGGCTGGCCACCGTGCCGGCGTTCCAGGCAGCCATGGCGGTGTACCTGGCATGCAACGCGAGCGCCTACGCGTGGTTCCTGCTGCGGGGGCGGCGCCATAATGTGCTGCCCATCCCCACACCATGAAGACCTGCGCAAACATCGATGCAACCACCGGCAGTGCCTTCCTCGCCGGCCCTTCGTTGCTGCCCGGTGTGGCGTAAGTCGTGACCATGACCCCCACCAGCATCCTCATCATTGCCCACGCCCCGCTGGCCCACGCGCTGCGTGAATGCGCATTGCATGTCTTTGCCGACTGCGGCAGCAGCGTGGCTGCGCTCGATGTGCAGCCCAACCAGCCCCCCGAAGAATCGCTGGCCCAGGCGCGCATCATGCTGGACCAGCTGGGCACCGACACTACTCTGGTGCTGACCGATGTGTTTGGCGCCACGCCCTGCAATGTGGCGCAGCGCCTGGTGGATGGCGTGCGCTCGCGCCTGGTGACGGGCGTCAACCTGCCCATGCTGCTTCGCGCCGTGAGCTACCGGGCCGAGCCGCTCGACTCCGTGGTGACCCGCGCCGTCGTGGGGGGCACCCAAGGGGTTATGCAGGTGGCCATTTCCGCACCGCAGAACCAGAACCGCCGTAACCGACATGATCAAGACCCGTACGACCATCAGCAATAAACTGGGCCTGCACGCCCGCGCATCGGCCAAGCTCACCAAGCTGGCCGGCAGCTTTCCGTGTGACGTTTTCATGAGCAAGGGCGAGCGCCGCATCAACGCCAAGAGCATCATGGGCGTGATGATGCTGGCCGCCGGCCTGGGCTCTGAGGTGGAGCTGGAAACGAGCGGCGACCGCGAGCAGGAGGCCATGGACGCTCTGCTGGCGCTGATTGCCGACAAATTTGGCGAGGGTGAGTGAGCCTGCCAACCCCGCCAGCCCCGCCAGCCCCCTTGAACCCTTGATGACACCACCATGACCTTCTCCGTCCACGGCCTCGCAGTTGCACGCGGCATCGCCATTGGCCGGGCCGTGCTGGTGGCGTCGAGCCGCGTGGACGTGGCGCACTATTTTGTGGAGCCAGAGCAGGTCGAGGGCGAGATCGAGCGCGTGCGCCAGGGCCGCAATGCCGTGGTCGAGGAGCTGCAACGCCTGCAGACCGACATGCCCGCCGACGCGCCGCACGAGCTGACCGCGCTGCTGGATGTGCACCTGATGCTGCTGCAGGATGAGGCCCTCACCGGCGGCGTCAAGCACTGGATCACCGAGCGCCTTTACAACGCCGAGTGGGCGCTCACCACCCAGCTCGAAGTCATCGCGCGCCAGTTCGACGAGATGGAGGACGAGTACCTGCGCGAGCGCAAGGCCGACCTGGAGCAGGTGGTGGAGCGCATCCTGCGCTACATGAAGGGCGTGGCCAGCCCCGTGGCGCCCCCGGCAAGCAGCCCGCGCCGCAAGACGCAGCAGGACCTGCTGCTGGACGACACGGTGGATGTGCCGCTGGTGCTCGTGGCGCACGACCTCTCACCCGCCGACATGCTGCAGTTCAAGCAAAGCGTGTTCGCGGGCTTTGTGACCGATGTGGGCGGCAAGACCAGCCACACCGCCATCGTCGCTCGCAGCATGGACATCCCCGCCGTGGTGGGCGCGCGCGCCGCCAGCCAGCTGGTGCGGCAGGACGACTGGGTCATCATCGACGGCGATGCGGGCGTGGTCATCGTCGATCCGTCGCCCATCATCCTGGCCGAATACGGATTTCGCCAGCGCCAGGTCGAGCTGGAGCGCGAGCGCCTGGCGCGCCTGCGCCACACACCCGCCATCACCATCGACGGCCACAAGATCGAGCTGCTGGCCAACATCGAGCAACCGGGTGATGCCGCCGCGGCCGTGCGCGCCGGGGCGGTGGGCGTAGGGCTGTTCCGCAGCGAATTCTTGTTCATGGGCAAAACGGGCAACCTGCCAGGTGAAGACGCGCAGTACCGCGCCTACTGCGAGGCCATCGATGGCATGCAGGGCCTGCCCGTCACCATTCGCACCATCGATGTGGGGGCGGACAAGCCGCTCGACCACAAGAGCCACAAGGACGGTTACCTGAACCCCGCGCTGGGTCTGCGCGCCATCCGCTGGAGCCTGGCCGACCCCGCCATGTTCCGCACCCAGCTGCGCGCCGTGCTGCGTGCGGCGGCGCATGGCAAGGTCAACCTGCTGTTCCCCATGCTGGCCCACACGCACGAGATCCAGCAGACCCTCGCGCAGGTCGATCTGGCCCGGGGCGAGCTGGATGCGCGTGGCGAGCCCTACGGTCCGGTGCAGCTCGGCGCGATGATCGAGGTGCCCGCCGCCGCGCTCATGGTGCGCACCTTCCTCAAGTATTTCGACTTCCTCTCGATCGGCACCAACGACCTGATCCAGTACACCCTGGCCATTGATCGTGCTGACGAGGCCGTGGCGCACCTGTACGACCCGCTGCACCCCGCCGTGCTGCGCCTGGTGGGTGATGTGATTGCCGAGGGCGAGCGCCAGGGCAAGAGCGTGTGCGTGTGCGGAGAGACGGCAGGCGACGTGACCATGACACGGCTGCTGCTGGGCCTGGGCCTGCGCAGTTTCTCCATGCACCCCGCGCAGATCCTGGCCGTCAAGCAGGAGGTGCTGCGCGCCGACACGCGCAAGCTCGCGCCCTGGGCGCAGCAGGTGCTGGAAGGCGACGAGCCTGCCGTGCTGCTGACGGCATGAAGGTCGTTGATTACTTCAAAATTGATAGCTGCTAAGGCATATTAATCGGGCGCTATCGGGCGATTTGGTCGAATTTTGTGCGTCAGCGCGCCCGCATCCCCATCACGGCCGCGCTGATGATCATCACCGTGGCCAGCGCAATGCTCCAGGTGAAGGTGCGTCCGCTCACCAGAATCAGCAGCGCGGTGGACGCTAGTGGCGTGATGTAGCTCAGGATGCCGATGTGCCGCGCGTCCCCCAGCTTGAGCGCCTTGTCCCACATGAAAAACGACGCCCCCAGAGGCCCCAGGCCCAGCACGGCCAGCAGCCCCCAGTCGCGCGGCTGCAGCGCGACGGCGGGCTCCAGGAGCGCATGGCACAGCAGCGACAGCACGCCCGACACCAATCCGAACAGGCCAATGGCCGTGGTCGGGAAGGCCGCCACGCGCTTGGTCAGGAGCGAGTAGGTGGCCCAGATGAAGGCCGCCGCCAGCGCGGGCAGATAACCCCAGGCCAGCGCCCCGCTCAGCTCGCGCCCGCCTGCAATGGCGATGGCCGCACCCCCAAAACCCAGCAGTGCCGCCAGCACATGCGGCAGGCGCAGGGCCACGCCGGGCAGCACCACAGGTGAGAGCACCACAATGAACAGCGGCCACAGGTAGTTGACTAGGTTGGCCTCGACCGGAGGCGCATGGCGCAGCGCGATGAACAGCAGGAAGTGGTACGCAAACAGGCCGTACACGCCCAAGGCCAGCGTGCGCAGCGGGATGCGCCACTGCGACGGGTCACGCAGCACAAACGGCCAGGCCGGAACGCTGCCGATGATGAGCGCGACGCCCGTGAGCAGGAAGGGCGGAATGTGGGTGAGGGACACCCCCAGTGAGGCGAGAGAAGCCCATAGCGCAATGGCGCCCAGGGCATAGAGGTTGGCTTGCATGGGCGCACTGTAAACGTGCCAGGCATCGCGCAACGATGGTCGGTCGTCGCCATCCTGCGGTCTTGGAACAGGTCAGGGTGTGACGGGTCAGCCGCGGCGAAGGGCGGCCGTCAGGGCCGACGGCGAACGGTAGCCTGTGCGCCGGGCCACCTCTGCCACGGGCATGCCGCCCGAGCGCAGCAACTGGGCGTGTTCCAGTCGCTGACTGCGCAGCCAGGCCATGGCGCCCTGGCCCTGCTCGTCGCGGCAGCGGGCGGCGAACTGGCTCGGACTCAGGTGGACCTGCTGCGCAATGTCCGCCACCGACAGCGGCCGGTGCCACTGCAAGGCGGCCCATTGGCGCAGCGCTGCCCAGTCGATGGTGCGGCGGCGTGCGCCAGCATCCGCCGGGGCCGACCCTGGGGTGGAGTGGGGAGGGGGCTGCAACCAGGCCTCCAGCAGCAGCGCGGGCCCGTGGGCCAGGGCCAGAGGGCGACCCTGTTGCAGGGCGCTGGCAAGATACCGGGCCAGGGTGAGCGCAGGGGGGGGTGGGGTGGTCTGCAGTGCGGGGCCGGTGCAGTGCCTCCAGCCCATATCACCGCTGTCCAGAACCAAGCAAAGGCTGCCGCCGGTGGCCTCGAAGTCGTGGTGCGCACCCGGCGCAATGACGCAGCCGCCACCGGTGGGAACACGCATGCCGCGCCCGTCGATCTCCAGCTCCAGAGCACCAGCCAGCCCCAGCAGCACCTGGAAGTGGTCGTGGCTGTGGCTGCCGGGGGAGGGGCCGTACCGGCGCAGTGAGAGCGAGCCGGTGGTGTCCATGGCGATGGTCGCGTTGTGGCGGAGAGCGGGCTTACACGCCGGCCGCGTGCGCCTGCTGGTCGGCGTGATAGCTGGAGCGAACCATGGCGCCCACGGCGGCGTGGCTGAAGCCCATCTTGTAGGCTTCTTCCTCGAACATCTTGAAGGTGTCGGGGTGTACGTAGCGGCGCACGGGCAGGTGGCTGTTGCTGGGTGCCAGGTACTGGCCGATGGTCAGCATGTCGATGTTGTGCTCGCGCATGTCGCGCATCACCTGCAGGATCTCTTCGTCCGTCTCGCCCAGACCGACCATGATGCCGCTCTTGGTAGGCACGTTGGGGTGCAGCGCCTTGAACTTTTTCAGCAGATTCAGGCTGAACTGGTAGTCCGAACCGGGACGCGCTTCCTTGTACAGGCGGGGTGCGGTCTCCAGGTTGTGGTTCATCACGTCCGGGGGGGCCGCCTTCAAAATTTCGAGCGCGCGGTCATCGCGGCCGCGGAAGTCGGGCACCAGGATTTCGATTTGCGTTTGGGGCGACAGTTCGCGGATGTTCTGGATGCATTCCACAAAGTGGCCGCTGCCGCCGTCGCGCAGGTCGTCGCGGTCCACGCTGGTGATCACCACGTACTTGAGCTTGAGCGCGGCAATCGTCTTGGCCAGGTTCAGTGGCTCGTCCTTGTCGAGTGGGTCGGGGCGACCATGGCCCACGTCACAGAATGGGCAGCGGCGGGTGCATTTGTCGCCCATGATCATGAAGGTGGCCGTGCCCTTGCCAAAGCATTCGCCAATGTTGGGGCATGACGCTTCTTCGCACACGGTGTGCAGCTTGTGCTCGCGCAGGATGTCCTTGATCTCGTAGAAGCGCGTGGTGGGGCTGCCTGCTTTCACGCGGATCCACTCGGGCTTCTTGAGCACCTCGCCTTGCTCCACCTTGATCGGAATGCGCGACAGCTTGGCTGCAGCCTTTTGCTTGGCGAGCGGGTTGTAGGCTTCGGTGGATTGCGCTTCGCGGACGACTTCAGGGGTGCTCATGGCAGTAGGCAGAGTTCAGGGAGCCAACCGGATGCTGAGCTGCTGGCCCAGCACCTGCGCGGCTTCTTCCCAGGTGGTGTGGACCCCGATTGTAGAAAGGTCCACCGTTTTCAATCCTGCGTAACCGCAAGGGTTGATGCGGCCGTAGGGCTCCAGGTCCATGTCCACGTTCAGCGCCACGCCGTGGTAAGTGCAGTGCCGGCTGACCTTGATGCCGAGCGCTGCGATCTTGCCCAGGCCTTCGAAATCAGGCGCTGGCACCTCAGGGCCCATGCGTTTTTGGGGGCGCTGGGGCAGCATGGCGTGGCTTTGTGGGTCATCCAGGCGCACATAAATACCGGGTGCGCCAGCGACCCGGTGGCCGGTGACGCCGAAGTGCGCCAGCGTACGGATCACGGCCTCTTCAACGCGGTAGACGTATTCCTTGACGAAATAGCCCGCACGCTGCAAGTCGATCAGCGGGTAGGCAACGACCTGGCCCGGGCCGTGGAAAGTGACCTGCCCCCCTCGGTTGGTGGCGATCACGGGTATGTCGCCTGGGTGGAGCAGGTGATCGCTTTTGCCTGCAATGCCCTGCGTGTACAGCGGGGTGTGCTCGCAAATCCACAGCGCATCCGCGTCCGAGGGCGTGCGGGTGGCTGTGTAGTCCTGCATGGCCTGCACGGTGCCGGCGTAGTCCACGCGGCCCAGCAGGCGGATGTCAATCGTCATGGCGCAATCTGCAGGGGACGGTCACAGCACCACTTTCACCAGGGGGTGCGAGGACAGCGCGCGGTACAGGTTATCCAACTGCTCGCGGCTGGTCGCCGTGATGGTGATGGTTACTCCGAGGTAATTGCCCGCGCGGCTGTCGCGCAGTTCAATGGTGGCGGCGTCGAAAGTGGGGTCGAACTGGTGGGCCAGTTCGGTGATGGCATGCACGAACCCGTCCACCTTGGCGCCCATGACTTTGATCGGGAACTTGGAGGGGTATTCGATCAGCGAGTCTTTGCGCGGATCGGTGGTGTGTGTGTCAAGGCCATTGGCGGGTGGCGGGCTGGAGGATGTCATGGTGGAGGGCGGTGGGTGGGATGCTGCGGATTCAATAGCTGACAGGGCGCTGCCATTGTGCGCCTGGGGGCGCGGAGGGGTTTTTGGCAGGGTGTTCATCGCGCGCCAGATCGGTGCGTTGTTCGTGTTTTGTGAGGCGCTTCAGCCGTTGGCTGGTCACCACAACAGTGCATGCGCGCTCGATGGCTCCGGGCGCGTTTGCGGGTTTTTGTCTAGAGCCATGGGTTTTTACTTATAATTAGAGGCTTTGTAAAAGTTGCGGTCTGTAACGCGGGCGTCATTCATCAATGAAAACAATCCCGCCAGAGACTGAAACTGAGGCTGAAGAATCTGACTTCAAGCCCCTGACGGCCCAAGAGGCGCAGCAGTGGCGCAGTCGCCATCCGCCCCTCTCGGTGTGGAAGGTGGTGGCAGGTCAGGCGCTGGTCGGAATGCTGGTGGCCCTGGTGGCCTGGGTTCTGACGGGTAGGGCGGTGGTGGGCTGGTCTGCAGCCTATGGCGCCCTGGCAGTGGTGGCTCCGGCTGCGCTGTTCGCCCGCGGTGTGTTGCGCCACAAGGCGTCATCCAATCCGCGGGCCGCCATGTTGGGGTTCTTTGGGTGGGAAATCGCCAAGATCATGTTGACGGTGGCGCTGCTGGCGGCGGCACCTCGGCTGGTGCCGGGCTTGAGCTGGATTGCCTTGCTGATTGGCATGGTGGTCGCAATGAAAACGTACTGGGTGGCGCTTTTGGTGCGGCCCGGTGTCCGAAAAACCGATTGATAGAGAGAAGAGTTGTCCGATGGCCGCAGAAGCGCACGCTCCGACTGCAAGTGAATACATCGTTCACCACCTGCAGCATCTTCAAAACATCAACCAGACCAAGATTGTTGATTTCACCGTCATCAACTATGACTCGATCATCGTGGGTTTGGTTCTGGGTGCCCTCACCCTTTTGATTCTGTGGTCAGCTGCCCGTAAGGCAACCTCTGGCGTGCCAGGCCGCTTCCAGGCGGCGGTGGAAATGCTGGTCGAGATGGTGGACAACCAGGCCAAGGCCAACATCCACAACGCTGAAAGCCGCAAGTTCATCGCTCCCCTGGGCCTGACGGTGTTCGTCTGGATCTTTCTGATGAACTTCATGGACATGCTGCCTGTGGACCTGCTGCCTGCCGTCTGGGCGCAGATCTATGGCGCCGCCGGCCATGATCCTCACCATGCCTATCTGCGTGTCGTGCCCACGGCCGACCTGTCCACGACCCTGGGCCTCGCTTTTGCCATTCTGATCCTGCGCTTCTGGTACAGCGTCAAGATCAAGGGCGCTGGTGGCTGGGCGCACGAACTGGTGTCTGCTCCTTTCGGCACCAGCAAGAATCCCATCTTCGCCCTGATCCTGGGCGTGGTGAATCTGCTCATGCAGATCATTGAATATGTTGCCAACACCGTGTCCCACGGCATGCGGTTGTTTGGCAACATGTACGCTGGCGAGCTGGTGTTCATGCTCATCGCCCTCATGGGTGGTGCTGCGGCCCTGTCGCTGTCGGGTGTGCTGCTGCCTGTGGGCCACGTCATCGCTGGCACCATCTGGACGCTGTTCCACATTCTGGTGATCTCGCTGCAAGCCTTCATCTTCATGATGCTTGCGCTGATCTACCTTGGTCAGGCGCACAACGCGCACTAAGTTTCCCTTTCGTTTTTTCTTTCCTTAACTTTTCTTTTTTAACTCAGGAGTCATCATGGAAAACATTCTCGGTCTCGTCGCTCTGGCTTGTGGTCTGATCGTTGGTCTGGGCGCTATCGGCGCTTCCATCGGCATCGCCCTGATGGGTGGCAAGTTCCTCGAATCCTCGGCACGTCAGCCTGAACTGATCAACGAACTGCAAACCAAGATGTTCATCTTGGCTGGTCTGATCGACGCTGCGTTCCTGATCGGCGTGGCTATCGCTCTGCTGTTCGCTTTCGCCAACCCCTTCGTTTCTACGCTCTTGGCCAACCTGCCCAAGTAAGTCCCGTTCAACGCCACTTTAGAAAGGTGTTGCCGTGAGTATCAATGCGACCCTGTTCGTTCAGGCCATCGTCTTCCTGATCCTCGTGTGGTTCACGATGAAATTCGTGTGGCCTCCGATCGCGAAGGCTCTGGATGAACGAGCCCAGAAAATCGCCGATGGCCTCGCAGCTGCCGACCGTGCCAAATCCGAACTGACCGCTGCCAACCAGCGCGTTGAAAAGGAACTGTCACAGGCGCGCAACGAGACGGCCTCGCGTCTTGCGGACGCCGACCGTCGTGCCCAGGCCATCATCGAAGAAGCCAAGGCCCGCGCCACAGAGGAAGGCAACAAGATTGTTGCTGCTGCCCGCGCCGAAGCCGAGCAGCAGACGGTCCAAGCCCGCGAAGCCCTGCGTGAGCAGGTGGCAGCGCTGGCCGTCAAGGGCGCTGAGCAGATTCTCCGTAAGGAAGTCAACGCTGGCGTTCATGCCGACCTGCTCAACCGCCTGAAGACCGAGCTGTAAGGGGACACACATGGCTGAACTCGCCACCATTGCCCGCCCTTACGCTGATGCCTTGTTCAAGGCTGCCACTGGGGGCGCGGGCGTCGATCTGGGCAGCACCGCTGCCTGGATGGACGAACTGGCGGCGATTGCCGCCAACCCCCAGCTGCGCCAGTTGGCGGACAACCCCAAGGTGACGGCAGACCAGGTGTTCGCCGTAGTCACCGGGGTCGCTCGTTCGGCCCTGCCGGACATGGCCAAAAATTTCCTGCGCACAGTCATCGACAACGGACGCATTGATGCGCTCCCGGAAGTGGCTGCGCAGTTTCGTGCCCTCGTGAATCGTCGCAACGGATCTTCGGATGCCGTGGTGTACAGCGCATTTCCGATGGACGGTGCTGCACTGTCCCAGGTCAGCGCGGCGCTGGAAAAGCGCTTCGGCCGCAAGCTCAACCTCGCTGTACAGCAGGATGAGTCCCTGATCGGTGGTATTCGCGTAGTGGTGGGTGACGAGGTGTTGGACACTTCGGTCAAGGCCCGTCTTGAACAAATGAAAGCGGCCCTCGTCGCGTAACGCGCGGCGAGGACAGCGAACCAAAGAAAGAAGGAAAGAGTCATGCAACTCAATCCCGCAGAAATTTCTGAACTCATCAAGAGCCGCATCGAAGGTCTGGCAGCCAGCAGCGATATCCGCAACCAGGGCACCGTGGTGTCCGTGTCTGACGGTATCGTGCGCGTTCATGGCCTGTCGGACGTGATGCAGGGCGAAATGCTTGAGTTCCCCGCTACCAAGGACGGCCAGCCTTCCTACGGTCTGGCGCTGAACCTCGAGCGCGACTCCGTGGGCGCCGTGATTCTGGGCGAGTACGAGCACATTTCCGAAGGCGACACCGTCAAGTGCACGGGCCGCATTCTGGAAGTGCCTGTCGGCCCAGAGTTGGTCGGCCGCGTGGTGAACGCACTGGGCCAGCCGATCGACGGCAAGGGTCCCATCAACGCCAAGCTCACCGACGTGATCGAAAAGGTCGCTCCTGGTGTGATCGCCCGTAAGTCCGTGGACCAGCCTCTGCAGACTGGTCTGAAGTCCATCGACTCGATGGTGCCCGTGGGCCGTGGTCAGCGCGAACTGATCATTGGTGACCGCCAGACCGGCAAGACCGCCGTGGCCATCGACGCCATCATCGCCCAGAAGGGCCAGGGCGTGACCTGCATCTACGTCGCCATCGGCCAGAAGGCTTCGTCGATCAAGAACGTGGTGCGCGCACTGGAACAAGCCGGTGCCATGGAGTACACGATTGTGGTGGCCGCATCGGCTTCCGAATCGGCAGCCATGCAGTACGTGTCGGCCTACTCGGGTTGCACGATGGGCGAATACTTCCGCGACCGCGGCGAAGACGCTCTGATCGTGTATGACGACCTGTCCAAGCAAGCCGTTGCTTACCGTCAAGTGTCGCTGCTGCTGCGCCGTCCACCAGGCCGCGAAGCCTATCCTGGCGACGTGTTCTATCTCCACAGCCGTCTGCTCGAGCGCGCAGCCCGCGTGAACGCCGACTACGTCGAAGCCTTCACCAAGGGTGAAGTCAAGGGCAAGACCGGTTCGCTGACGGCACTGCCCATCATCGAAACGCAAGCTGGCGACGTGTCCGCCTTCGTGCCTACCAACGTGATCTCGATCACCGACGGTCAGATCTTCCTGGAAACCAGCCTGTTCAACGCCGGTATCCGCCCCGCCATCAACGCCGGTATCTCGGTGTCGCGCGTCGGTGGTGCTGCCCAGACCAAGCTGGTGAAGAACCTGTCCGGCGGTATCCGTACCGACCTGGCCCAGTACCGTGAACTGGCTGCGTTCGCGCAGTTCGCTTCCGACCTGGACGAAGCCACCCGCAAGCAGCTGGATCGCGGTGCCCGCGTGACAGAACTGCTCAAGCAGGCGCAGTACAGCCCGCTGTCCATCTCGCTGATGGGCGCCACGCTGTTCGCTGTGAACAAGGGCTTCATGGACGACATCGATGTCAAGAAGGTGCTCGACTTCGAACACGGCCTGCACCAGTTCCTTAAGACCAGCCACGCCGCTTTGCTGGCCAAGCTGGAACAGGCCAAGGCCATGGACAAGGACGCAGAAGCCGAATTGACCGCAGCGATCGCCGCGTTCAAGAAGTCGTTCGCTTAAACCGGACGAGGAGCCATCATGGCAGCAGGCAAGGAAATACGCGGCAAGATCAAATCGGTGGAAAACACCAAGAAGATCACCAAAGCCATGGAAATGGTGGCCGCATCCAAAATGCGCAAGGCGCAGGACCGGATGCGGGCTGCCCGTCCGTACAGCGAGAAGATCCGCAACATTGCAGCCAACCTCGGCAAGGCCAACCCGGAGTACGTGCATCCGTTCATGAAGGTGAACGATGCCAAGACCGCTGGCGTCATCGTCATCACGACAGACAAGGGTCTGTGCGGTGGCATGAACACCAACGTGCTGCGTGCCGTGACGACCAAGCTGCGTGAACTGCAAGGTGCTGGCGTCTCGACCGAAGCCGTGGCGATTGGCAACAAAGGCCTGGGTTTCCTGAACCGTGTGGGCGCCAAGGTGGTTTCGCACGTGACGGGCCTGGGCGACACCCCCCACCTGGACAAGCTGATTGGCCCGGTGAAGGTGTTGCTCGATGCTTACGCAGAAGGAAAGATCAACGCGGTGTACCTGAGCTACACCAAGTTCATCAACACCATGAAGCAGGAATCGGTGGTGGAGCAGCTGCTTCCCCTGTCCTCCGAGCAGATGCAGGCTGAGAAGACGGAACACGGCTGGGACTACATCTATGAGCCCGATGCGCAGACCGTGATCGACGATCTGCTGGTCCGCTATGTCGAGTCCCTGATTTACCAGGCCGTTGCGGAAAACATGGCGTCCGAGCAGTCGGCACGCATGGTGGCCATGAAGGCCGCCACCGACAACGCCGGCAGCGTCATTGGCGAGTTGAAGCTGGTCTACAACAAGACGCGCCAGGCAGCGATCACGAAAGAACTTTCGGAAATCGTGGCTGGCGCCGCTGCTGTGTAAGCAGCTCAACAAACTACTTTATTGGAGCGAAAAATGGCTCAAGTGCAAGGCAAGATTGTTCAATGTATCGGCGCTGTGGTGGACGTTGAGTTCCCACGCGACCAGATGCCCAAGATTTATGACGCCCTGAAGCTCGAAGGCTCGTCGCTGACGCTGGAAGTGCAACAGCAGCTGGGCGACGGCGTGGTGCGTACCATTGCCCTGGGCTCGTCCGACGGCCTGCGCCGCGGCATCATGGTGACCAACACCGGCAACTCCATCACCGTGCCTGTGGGCAAGGCGACGCTGGGCCGCATCATGGACGTGTTGGGTGCTCCCATCGACGAACGTGGTCCGGTCAGCCAGGAGCTGACGGCCTCTATCCACCGCAAGGCCCCTGCGTACGACGAACTGTCGCCCTCGCAAGAGCTGCTGGAAACCGGCATCAAGGTGATCGACTTGGTCTGCCCGTTCGCCAAGGGCGGCAAGGTGGGTCTGTTCGGTGGCGCCGGTGTGGGCAAGACCGTGAACATGATGGAACTCATCAACAACATCGCCAAGGCCCACAGCGGTCTGTCGGTGTTCGCTGGTGTGGGCGAGCGTACCCGCGAAGGGAACGACTTCTACCATGAAATGGCCGATTCCGGCGTGGTGAATCTCGAGAAGCTCGAAGAGTCCAAGGTGGCCATGGTGTACGGCCAGATGAACGAGCCCCCAGGTAACCGTCTGCGCGTGGCCCTGACCGGTCTGACCATTGCGGAATCTTTCCGTGACGAAGGCCGTGACGTGCTGTTCTTCGTGGACAACATCTACCGCTACACGCTGGCCGGTACCGAAGTGTCCGCTCTGCTGGGCCGTATGCCTTCCGCCGTGGGCTACCAGCCTACGCTGGCCGAAGAAATGGGCCGCCTGCAAGAGCGTATTACGTCCACCAAGGTCGGTTCGATCACCTCCATCCAGGCCGTGTACGTGCCAGCGGATGACTTGACCGACCCATCGCCTGCTACGACGTTCGCCCACTTGGACTCCACCGTCGTGTTGTCGCGTGACATCGCTTCGCTGGGTATCTACCCCGCTGTGGACCCTCTGGACTCGACCAGCCGCCAGCTGGACCCGAACGTGGTGGGCGAAGACCACTACACCACGGCCCGTGCCGTGCAGGGCACGCTGCAGCGTTACAAGGAACTGCGCGACATCATCGCCATTCTGGGCATGGACGAACTGGCTCCTGAAGACAAGCTGGCCGTGGCCCGCGCGCGCAAGATCCAGCGTTTCCTGTCGCAGCCTTTCCATGTGGCTGAAGTTTTCACGGGCTCGCCCGGCAAGTACGTTCCCCTGTCGGAAACCATCCGTGGTTTCAAGATGATCGTGAGCGGCGAATGCGATCACCTGCCAGAACAGGCGTTCTACATGGTGGGCACCATTGACGAAGCCTTCGAAAAGGCCAAGAAGGTGGCCTGATGAGCCGTCGGTCGGGCAGCCCACGGTGGCGGTCCGGCCTTCAGCAATCAAGCAACCCACCTTTTCCTAGGAGCAATGATGAACACCATCCACGTTGATGTGGTCAGTGCCGAAGAGTCCATCTTCTCCGGTGAAGCGCGTTTTGTCGCTCTGCCTGGTGAAGCTGGCGAATTGGGCATCTACCCCCGCCATACCCCGCTGATCACCCGCATCAAGCCAGGCTCGGTGCGCATCGAAATGGCTGACGGTGGCGAAGAGTTCGTTTTCGTGGCCGGTGGCATTCTGGAAGTGCAGCCCAACTGCGTGACAGTGCTGTCCGACACCGCCATCCGTGGCAAGGATCTGGACGACGAGAAGGCCAATGCAGCCAAGTCTGCAGCCGAAGAGGCGCTCAAGAATGCCAAGAGCGAGATCGACCTGGCGAAGGCACAGTCCGAGCTGGCCGTCATGGCGGCCCAGATTGCCGCCCTGCGCAAGTTCCGCCAGAAGAAGTAAGCAGTCGCCTGCACGGCGGCGCTGAACAAAAAAACCCGGCATTGCCGGGTTTTTTTATGGCTGTCTCTGGATGAGGCCGGGAGGTCGTTTCCCTCTTCTGTTGTGCAGGAACAAGTGCGTGCTATCACTATCGCCTCCGCCAATAGGCCTTGAAAACGATGGGTGGCTTGCGCGTCCGATCCAGGCGCATATCCATCAAACAAAAAGGCCGGGGCCCCTCACAGGGCCCCGGGCCCTCATGCCGTGCGCATGGGGCCTTGGCAATTACATGGCGTTGCCGATTTCGCCTGCGGAGATCTTGCCGGTACGCACAGCTTCAGCAGCCTGGGCGCGCACAGCAGCGCGGTCAGCGGTGGACTTGTAAGTCACCACGCGCGAACCTGCTGGCTCGATGCTGCGGGTCTGGGCCACGGTAGCGGCTTCGGCTTGCACTTCAGCGCGGGTGCGGTTGGTTTCGAACTTGGTGGCGAACTGCGAAGCATCGGCTTCGTCAGCCTGGGCACCAAAAGAAGCGAGGGCAGCCACAGCAGCGATAGAGAGGAAACGTGCGGTGTTGTTCATGGTGAAACTCCGAAAAATTCAAAAATAAGGGATTGGGGTACTGAGAGATACGGCGCAGCCAGGGCGGCAGATTCATCCGCCCCTGGTCAATCAGCCGCGCTCACCCGAAGAAATCTGGCCAGTGCGCACAGCTTCAGCAGCCTGGGCACGCACGGCAGCACGGTCAGCCGTGGACTTGTAAGTCACCACACGCGAACCAGC
>NZ_LMHQ01000018.1:0-32240 GCF_001428225.1 Acidovorax sp. Root70 | reverse complement strand
GTTCCAGGTGCGAGGGTAGTCCTGTCCAGGAGTTGGCGTTAGCATCTGGGTTTCCATCCAGCTATTCTGATGCCACTGGAGCTAAATAGATACCCCTTTTATTTATACAGTATTTATCAACCACCGGCAAACCCATGGGTGCGCGCAGAGCCCCAATTCGGTGCAAAGTGTTGCACCAACTCTTGGCGCGCTTCTTGCTTCAACTTGGTGCAAATCTGTGGCGTACGACGAAAACGCACCAGAGTCGATCAATCACTATCGCGAGGACGTTATGGAAGCACTCAAACAGGGCACGGATGCCTTGTTCATCTTGCTCGGGGCGATCATGGTGTTGGCCATGCACGCCGGGTTTGCGTTTTTGGAACTGGGTACGGTCCGCAAAAAGAACCAGGTGAATGCGCTGGTCAAGATCCTGGTGGACTTCTCGGTGTCCACCGTGGTTTATTTTGTGGTGGGCTACACCGTGGCCTACGGCACGCATTTTTTCATCGGCGCAGAGTCGCTGGTGCAGCAAAGCGGCTATGCGCTGGTCAAGTTCTTCTTCTTGCTCACCTTTGCGGCGGCCATTCCGGCCATCGTGTCGGGCGGCATTGCAGAGCGCGCCAAGTTCTGGCCCCAACTGCTGGCAACAGCGGTCATCGTGGGCTTTGTCTACCCATTTTTTGAGGGCATTGCATGGAATCAGCATTTTGGCGTGCAGGGCTGGATCAAGGCCATCACGGGTGAGGAGTTTCACGACTTTGCCGGCTCGGTGGTGGTGCACGCCATGGGCGGCTGGATTGCACTGCCGGCAGTGATCCTGCTGGGCTCGCGCGCCAACCGCTACCGCAAGGATGGCGCGATCTCGGCCCACCCGCCGTCCAACATCCCGTTCCTGGCGCTGGGCGCCTGGGTGCTGGTGGTGGGCTGGTTTGGCTTCAATGTGATGAGCGCGCAAACCGTGGACAAGCTCTCAGGCCTGGTGGCAGTGAACTCGCTGATGGCCATGGTGGGCGGCACGCTGGCCGCCCTGGTGCTGGGCAAGAACGACCCCGGCTTTGTGCACAACGGCCCGCTGGCAGGTCTGGTGGCCGTGTGTGCAGGTTCGGACCTCATGCATCCGCTGGGTGCGCTGGTGGTGGGCGCGGTGGCCGGGGCCATCTTTGTGCTGATGTTCACCCTGACCCAGAACAAATGGAAGATCGACGATGTGCTGGGCGTGTGGCCGCTGCACGGGCTGTGCGGTACCTGGGGCGGCTTGGCTGCCGGCCTGTTTGGCAGCAAGGCATTGGGCGGGCTGGGCGGGGTCAGCCTGTCGGCCCAGCTCATCGGCACGGGCCTGGGCGTGGTGTGGGCCCTGATCGGCGGCGTGGTGGTGTACGGCATCCTCAAGCAGACGGTGGGCATCCGGCTGACGCAGGAAGAAGAGTTTGACGGCGCCGACCTGAGCATCCACAAGATCAGCGCCACGCCAGACCGGGAAGTGAGCTGGTAGCAGCCCACCCCGGCGACGGCTTGACCCCGAGACGGGGCCCCTGGCCGTCGCCTTGGCGCCCTGTCCGACAGCGCATCGACCGGCGTGCGGCTATACCTGAGCCCTGCGCCCCAGCGGCTCCACGATCACAATCGCGCCATGTTGTCTTTGCCCTCCCCGTCCTCCCCCCAGCCCCAGCACGCCCGCCCCGGCTGGCTCGGTATGGTCATGGTGGTGGTCGCCATGGCCCTTGCGGGCTGCGCGGGCCTGCCCAAGGATGTAGACCGCCCGGTGTCGACAGCCTGGTCGACCCCCGCCGATACCCCGCTGGGCCAACTGGTGGCTGCCCGCAGGGCCGCCGAGGGGGCGCGGCACGCTTCGGGGTTTGCACTGCTCAGCGGCCCGCAAGCCGCCTACAGCAGCCGCCTGGCCCTAGTGGACGCGGCCCAGAAAACCCTGGACCTGCAGTACTACGCCATCCATGCAGACGCCAGCAGCGAGCGCTTGCTGCTCAGCGTGGTGGCTGCCGCCCAGCGCGGCGTGCGTGTGCGCGTGCTGCTGGACGACTTCCACAGCACGGGGCGCGACGCGCAGGTGATGCGGCTGGCCTTTGTGCCCAACATCGAGATGCGCATGTTCAACCCCGTCACGGGAGCCAGGGGGTCACCCGTCGGCCGCATGCTGGGCCTGCTAGGCGACTTCTCGCGCGTGCAGCAGCGCATGCATAACAAGCTCTTCATTGCCGACAACGCCATGGCCGTGACCGGGGGGCGCAACCTGGGCGATGCCTATTTTGGCAACGCCGATTCGGGCAATTTCGTGGACCTGGATGTGCTGGCCGCAGGCCCCATCGTGCGGGACCTGTCCCGCAGCTTTGACAGCTACTGGAACAACGAGCGCGCCTATCCCGTGCAGTCGCTCATCACCCAAAGCGAGCTCGACCACCTGCGCGACAGCATTCGTGCGGCTGACGAAGGCCGAAGACGTCGCGTCGCAGGCCAGGGCGGCACCACGGCCCCTGACCGCCAGCCGCCCCCTGTGGACCCGGGCACCAGCGCTGCGCAGCGCGCACGCATCTGGAACTATGAGCCCATGGACCTGGAGCGCACGCCCTTCGTGTGGGCCGCAGCGGCGGTGCTGGTGGACCAGCCGGCCAAGATACCGGCCGACGGCGCCGGTGCGGGCAACGGGGCCTCCCCCGCCCCCGGTGCAACGCTGCCGCCGCCAGGCCCGGGCGCCGCCGGTGCCGCAACAGGCACCACCAATGGCCCCAAGGCCGCTGCCGCCGCCCTGGTCTCGGGCTTGCGCACAGCACCGGTGGCAAGCCGCGCGGCGGCGTCCACAGCCCCCCCCGTGGCCGCCAGCCCCCCCGCCCCTTCTTTAGCCGGCACGTCCCCGGACAACCCCCGCACAGGCCCCGAAGCCACCGAAGCGCAGACCGATACCGTGGTGGACGGGCTGCTGCAGCTCATGGGCCAGGCGCGGCGCGACCTGCTCATCATCTCGCCCTACTTTGTGCCCGGGCCGGACATGGAAGCCGCCTTTGCCGCCGCGCGGGCACGTGGCGTGCGGGTGCGGGTGCTGACCAACTCGCTGGCCTCCAACGACGCGCCCATTGCCCACGCCGGCTACGCCCGCCACCGGCCGCAGCTGCTGGCCATGGGGGTTGAGCTGTACGAGATGCACAGCGAACTGCCCGGCGTGCTGCGGGGAGCTCTGGGCGTGTCGGGCAGCATGGGCAACCACAGCGCGGGCGTTGTGGGTTCGCAAGGCGGCTCGCGTGCCATGCTGCACTCCAAGCTGCTGATCGTGGACGGCCGGTTGCTCGCGGTGGGATCGATGAACCTGGACATGCGTTCGCAACGGCAGAACACCGAAGTGGCGCTGCTGATTCGCAGCACGGAGCTGTCGCGCCGCGCCACCGCGCAGATTGAGACGGCGCTGAAAGAAGCCGCCTGGCAGGTGCAGGCCACCGACCAGGGCCTGCGCTGGCGCGCCCCCGAGGGCAGCGGACTGTCTGATGCCACGACCGAGCCCGACGCCAGTGCCCCGCTGCGGCTGATGCTGCAGCTGCTGGGCCCTTTGGCACCGGACCACCTGCTGTAGCCCGCTTAAGCCCCTTGGGCGCAGTCAGCCCGGGCCTGCAGTTCTGCCACCCACACGGTGATGGCCCGCTGGTCCGTCATGGTGCGTACATGCTGGTAGGCCACTTCCGCCTCGGCAAACCGGCGGCGCAGCAGGTTGAGCCATTGCTTGAGGCGCCCTGCGCGCTGACGCGGCTCCAGGTCGTCGCACACCAGCTGCCAAAAGGCGGCCAGGTGTGGCACCAGATCGGCCCACACCACGGTGTCCGAGTCCGGACGCCCAGCATCGGCAGCCCGAATGGCGCGTGCAAGGCCGGGGTCCGCCACGATGCCGCGCCCGAGCATCAGTGCGTCGCAGCCTGACACCTCGCGGCAGCGCTGGGCGTCGGCCACCGTCCAGATCTCGCCATTGGCGACCACCGGAATGGACACGGCCGCACGAATGGCGGGAATGTGCTCCCAGTAAGCCGGTGGGCGGTAGCCGTCGGCCTTGGTGCGCGCGTGCACCACCAGTTCAGCCGCGCCGCCCGCCTGCATGGCCTGGGCGCATTCGCGCATCAGGTGGGTGTCGTTGAACCCCAGGCGCATCTTGGCCGACACCGGCAGGTGCGCGGGCACGGCGCGGCGCACGGCGGCCACCACGGCCGCAATGCGCTCAGGCTCCTGCAGCAGCGCCGCGCCACCGCCGTGGCGGTTGACCACCTTGGCCGGGCAGCCGAAGTTCAGGTCGATCCCCTCCGGGCCCAGCGCGGCCAGCCTTGCAGCGTTCTCGGCCACGCAGACCGGGTCCGACCCAAGCAGTTGCGCCCGCACCGGCACGCCCGCCAGCGTACGGCTGCCGTGCTGCAACTCGGGCACATAACGCAGGAACACCTTGTCGGGCAGCAGGGTGCCGGTGATACGGATGAACTCCGACACGCAACGGTCCACGCCGCCCACGCGGGTCAGCACGTCGCGCAGCACAAAATCAAGAAGCCCCTCCATCGGGGCGAGCAGCAAGGTCATCACAGAGGGACTGATGGCGCGATGCGCCCCCTCCACAAGAGGGCCAGCACAGGCACGCAGCAGCAAAAATCAAAAAAAAACTGAACCAAGCGCTAGTGCAACATACCCCAGAAGCTATCAAATAAGGAGCATACAGACAGGTACGCCGTGCCAGCGCGGGCACCGTACCAACCCACGATTGTGCGGCAAGGGGTCATCACGGCGTCACGCCCGGCTGGTGCAATCTTCGATCCAGAGACCGACCACCCCGGAGATCCCCATGCTGCTGCAGAAAACCGAAAAAGCCCGCCTGGAACTCTCGCCGGGTGTGCGCACCCTGAGTCTGCGCGAACGCTCGCTGCTCCTGCTGGTCGACGGCAAGCCGTTGTCAGACCTGCAGGCCATGTACAACGGCATTGGCGCGCAGATTGTCGAGAACCTGATGCGCCAGGGCTACCTGACCGGACCGGCAGACCTGCCGCCCGCGCCAGAGCCCGCCGCGCCCTCCATCGAACGCCCGGCACCCGGCGAGTCCTTGCGGTCGCTGGCCGGTGCCCGCATGTACCTGTTCGACACCTGCGAGCGCCTGTTTGCGCGCCGCGATCCGGTGCTGGCGCAACACTTTCGCGAGGCACTGCGCGCCGCCAAGGACCGCTCCAGCATGCTGGATGTGGGCGACGCCATGTTCGAGGAAGTGGCGCTCGCTGCAGGCGCAGAACGTGCCGCCAGCCTGCGCGAGCGGCTGGATCAGCTGCTGCCCGCAAGCCCGGTCACCGAAGCCTTTGTCGTGACGCAGCCCGCGCTGCTGGAGTGAGCAGATCGGCTCGGTTCAGGCTGCGGCCAGCCGCCACAGGGACGTGACCTCGGCCGCGCGCGCCGCATGCAGCGCGTCCTGCGCGTCGGCTGCCTTGGCATGCACCGGTTTCACGTCGTTGCGGCCGCGCACCACCAGGCCCGCCTCGGCAATCCAGGCCAGCAGCTGCTCGCGCGGGCGCAGCCCCAGGTGCTCAGCCATGTCCGAGAGAATCAACCAGCCCTCGCCGCCGGGCTCCAGGTGTGCAGACAAACCCGCCAGAAAGCCCTTGAGCATGCGGCTGCCTTCGTCGTACACGGCATGTTCGATGGGAGAGTTGGCCCGCGCAGGCACCCAGGGCGGGTTGCATACCACCAGCGGCGCACGGCCCGATGGAAACAGGTCCGCCTGTTGCAGCTCCACGCGGTCAAGCAGCTGCAGGCGCTGCAGGTTCTCACGCGCACAGGCCAGTGCGCGCGGGTCCTGGTCGGTGGCCACCACACGTTGCACGCCCCGGCGCGCCAGCACGGCAGACAACACCCCAGTGCCCACACCGATGTCAAACGCCAGGGCCTTGCCGGGCAGCGGGGCCGCTGCCACCAGGCCCACATATTCGCCACGCACGGGCGAGAACACACCGTAGTGCGGGTGAATGCGGTTGAGCGGCGGGGCACCGAGCGCAGGGATTTCGACCCCCTTCTTGCGCCACTCGTGCGCGCCCACCAGCCCCAGCAGCTCGCGCAGCGTGGCCACCGAGCGCGCGCCCGTCGCTGGCCCCCAGGCCTCGGTGCAGGCCTGGCGCCAATCGGGCGCACGGCGCAGCGCGATGCTGTAGTCACCCTCCAGAGGAATCAGCACCGACGCCAGCACCCGCGCACGCTGTGCTTGCGCCTGCCGGTGCAGATGGAACGCCTCGGCCGCTGTGGCGGTCGCCAGCTTTTGAGACGCCTTCGCGGCCGCCTTGCGTGGCTTCTTGTCGACCCGGCGCATCAGCGCCTGCAGCAGATGCCGCGCGTTCTGAAAATCGCCCTGCCACAACAACCCCGTACCCTCGCAGGCCATGCGGTAGGCCGTGTCAGCAGCCAGCGTGTCGTCAGCCGTCTCCACCCGGCGCGGCGCTGAGGCGCCACTCTCGGAGCGCCACAGGGCTTGCTGAGCTTGGCCCTGGTGGGTCCAGTGGATCGTGGGAGGAGTCGTTGGTATCAGCATCTGACAGTGCTGCGCACAGCCCGTGGGATTGGAAAGGGGCGCAGCGATGCAGCGGGGTATCGCGGCACTTTATGCGTTGATGGGGCGCTTCAGGCGCACTTCTTCAATCTTCACACCGCCGATCACCGCCGTCTTGGCGGTGGACAGCTCGCGCTTGAAGCCAGCCAGCTCATGAAAGCGCAGCGCGCGTTCGTTGCGCAGCGGCACCCAGGCGGTGACGTTGGTGCAGCCTTCTTCGTGCAGGCCGTCACGTGCGGCGTCCCACAGCGCCAGGCCAACGCCTTGGTTCCAGTGGGTGGGGGCAGCGTAGATGGCCCAGATTTCACCGGTGGTGGGCCGGGACTTTTCATCGCGTGAGCGGTCGTAGCCGACAAAGCCGACGATCTTCTCGCCATCGACCGCCACCTGAACCTGGGGCTCGCAATATTCAATGGCCTCGCGCCAGTAGGCCTGGCGCTTTTCGACCGACATGGATTTCAACTGCTCGTCTGGCACCAGCCCTTTGTAAGCCTCTTGGGCAGAGACAGTGTGGATCTGGGCAATGGCTTTGGCATCGCGAAGCGTAGCGGGACGAACCTGGATACTTGACATGAAAAAACCGAACGAAAACGGGGAATGAAAAAACAAAAGGACCGGCATTGTCGCCGCAAACGGTTTTTCCACCCTGACAGACGGTTAGCGCGGTCCCGTGGACCACACCTTCCGGCCCCGCTTTTCACCCCTGCCGGGGCCCATGCACCCGCTGAGGTGCAAGCAGCCCGCCAGCCACTCGCACCTTCTCAGGCCATCACCATGGCACCCGACAGCCCGCTGCCCGCCGCCGAGGCTGCGGCCGCAGCAGCGGCGCGCTGCACCATCGCGCGCTTGTTGCGCGGGCGCGGCACGTGCACGGCAGGCGGTGCACCATTGATGGCCGCAAGGCTGAGCACCAACGTGACGGTGCGCGAACCACCATCGCGGTCTTCGCTGGCATACGCACGGTAGCTGCCGCTGCCCTGCCCATGGCTCCTTTGCACAGTATGAAAAGCCACCCGCGCTCCGGTCACCCGGTGCCCACCAAAGGGCAGCACCCGCAGTCGTGCATCGCGATCCAGCGCCAGGCCCATGTTGCCGGGCCGGTTGATGAGATCGGTGCGGATGGCCCGCCAGGTCTGCCCTTCATCCGCCGAGAACTGCCAGGTGCCGGCCTGAGCGTCCAAGTGCTCGATCACCACCCCCGCAGCCGCGAGCAGGTCGGGGCAATGCTCCTGAACGATATGCGCCACGGCATTGCCTCCCAGGCCCGAGGACGCATGGCCTGCGCCAGGGGTGGCCGCCGGTCTTCGTTCGCTGTGATGCAAGCCTGCTTCGGTGGTGCTGGCGCCATGGGTGTGTGCATTGATCGTCATGGAGAACCCTTGAAAACGGAATGTGGTTACGAAGGTTTGCGCATTGGTGCGCACCCAAGGTGCTTTTCAATGCTTGACGGAAAGTCTAGAAAGTGCACATCCGTGCGTCCATCGCACAAATGGACTAGCCCGCAACACCCGGTTGTGCGCAATACTTGCCTGTATGACTGCCCGTCTTTTGCTTGTGGATGACCACACCTTGTTCCGCACAGGGCTGCGCCTGATCGTGCAGGACCACCCCAGCGTGGGCAGCATTGCCGAGGCCGGCTCGATTGCCGATGCCTGCGCGCTGCAGCAGGCCGACACCGACCTGGTGCTGCTGGACATCCAGCTGCCCGGGATGAGTGGCCTGGACGGCCTGCGGCTGCTGCGGCAGGCCTGCCCGCGGGCGCGCATCGTGCTGGTGTCGGCCAGCGTTGCGCCCGATGCCATTCACGAAGCGCGCGCGCGAGGCGCTGACGGCTTTTTGCCCAAGTCCGCCAGTGCAGAGGACATTCTTGAGGCCATCAGCTGCGCTTTGTCGGGCCGGCCCTGTTTTCCGATCAACAGCGGCAACAGCGCCACGGTGCGTGGGCCCGACACGCCGTCGCTCACGGCGCGCCAGCTGGATGTGTTGTCGCTGCTGTGCACAGGCCGCCCCAACAAGGTGATTGCCCGCGACCTGGGGCTGAGCGAGAACACGGTGCGTGTGCATGTGGCCGCCATCTTTGCGCAGCTGGGCGTGAACAGCCGCAGCGCCGCGCTGCTGGCGGCCCAGCGCCTGGGCCTGTCCACCCCGCAGCTCCATGACCCCCTCTGAGACCAGTCCACTGCCCCTCGAACCGGTGATTCCGCCCACGCGCTGGGGCTGGTCGGTGTGGGAGCGCGACGAGGTGCTGCGCGAGCAAGTGGCCCTGCTGCGGCAGAACTTTCCGATGACGTTGCTGGCATCGCTGGCTACAGCCCTGGGCACCCTGTGGGTCATGGCCCGCGTGGCAGACACGCAGGCCATTACGGTGTGGCTGGTGTCACACACGCTGGTGGTAGCCGGGGTGTACCTCACGCTGCGCAGCATTGCCCCTTTTGTAGACCCCGCGCCGCGTGCAGCGCGCAAGCTCATCGGCTGCATGGCTGCCATGGGCCTGAGCTGGGGCAGCCTGGGCTATGTGGTGCTGTACTGGGGCACGTCCGACAGCGTCATCTATGCCATCGGCATCATCAGCACAGTGTCTTCGGGGGCGCTGGGGCTGGGCGCACCGCTGTACCGGGCCTACGTGACCTACCTCACCAGCGCCATCGGAGGCGTGATGCTGTCCGTGGCGCTGGCGGGCGGGCCTGTGATGTGGCCCGCCTTGTTTCTGACCGGCGTGTACTACGCGCTGACCTGCCTGCAGGCACGCACGGCCGACCGGGCCACGCGGCGCAGCATCGCCCTCAAGCTGGAAAACGAGCGCCTGGTCAGCCAGCTGCGGGCCGAGTCGCAGCGTGCACTTGCGGCGCAAGAGGCCGCCGAGCAGGCCGACCGCGACAAATCACGCTTTCTGGCAGCCGCCAGCCATGACCTGCGCCAGCCCCTGCATGCCATGGGCCTGTTTCTGGAATCGCTGCATCGCAGCCCGCTCAACGAGCACCAGCGCACCGTATTGAAGCACGCACATGCCGCATCAGGCGCCGCGGCTGAAATGCTCACCACCCTGCTCGACTACTCCCGGCTGGAGGCCGGCGTGGTCAAGGTGCGGCCCGGCGCCTTCGCGGTGCAGCCCCTGCTCACGGCCCTGGAGCAGGAGTTTGGCGCACAGGCGGACACAGCCGGGCTGGTGTACCGCACCCGCGAGACCTCCGCCGCCGCGTTTGCCGACCGCTCGCTGGTCGGCCTGGTGATGCACAACTTCATCTCCAACGCACTGCGCTACACCGCCAAAGGCGGTGTGCTGATTGCCTGCCGCACGCGCGGCAAGCGGCTGGCGCTGGAAGTGTGGGACACCGGTGCAGGCATCCCCGAGCACCAGTGGGAAGACATCTTCAAAGAATTTCATCAGCTCGGCAATCCGGAGCGCGACCGCCGCAAAGGACTGGGCCTAGGCCTGGCCATCGTGCAGCGTCTCGCGCGTGAAATGCGCACCTCCGTGGAGTTGCGCTCGCAACCGGGCAGGGGCTCGGTCTTCAGGCTGTGGCTGGACCGGTGGCAGGGCGCGCTGGAAGACGATGTCATAGTGCCCCAGGACGCCCGCAGTCTGCGCGGCCTGAAGGTGCTGGCCATCGACGATGACGAAGCCGTGCGCCTGGGCATGCAGTCACTGCTGCAAAGCTGGGGCTGCCTGTGCATGACGGCAGAGTCCAGCGCGGATGCCCTGGAAGCGCTGGACGATGTGACGCCCGACATCATCATCACTGACTTCCGCCTGCGCCATGAAGAGACCGGCAAGCAGGTGCTGCAGGCGCTGCGCGCCTACCTGGGTGCCAACGTGCCCGCGATCATCATGACGGGTGACACCTCGCCCCAGCGACTGCGCGACGCGCAGTCCACCTCGGCCCTGCTGCTGCACAAGCCGGTATCCACCGGCCAGCTGCGCGATGCAATGGTGCAGCTCATCACCCAGCCGCCCCTTCCAGCCATCGGGGTCGACCATGAGCACGATGATGACGTTCAGGAGGGGCCCGCAGAGGCTCCGCGCAGCACTACAACCAGCGCCTCAACAGCCCCATGACCTGGTCGAACTTGGCGCCATAGGGCGGGTAGAACAGCGAGCCCATCGCCCAGCGCGACTGAACAAGCACCGACTTTTGGTGGCAAAAGCGCAAAAAGCCCTGCTCGCCGTGGTAGGCGCCCCAGCCGCTATCACCCACTCCCCCAAACGGCAGGTTGTCGTGCGCGATGTGCATCAGCGTGTCGTTCACCGTCACACCGCCACTGACGGTGCGGCGCAGCACATCGTCGCGCACGGCCTCGCTCTGGCCGAACCAGTACAACGCGAGCGGGCGAGCCCCGGCATTGATGTGGGCAATGGCATCATCCAAGAGCTCATAGGAGATCACCGGCAGGATGGGGCCAAAAATCTCCTCCTGCATGAGCTGCATCTGGGAAGTGGCACCAAACACCAGCGTGGGCAGCATCTGGCGGCTCGCACCGTCACCCAGCATACCCACCGTGGGGGCCACCTGCTTGCCGTCCGTGGGGTCGACGGTATGCACCTCGGCCCCTTGCGTTTGCGCCTGCTGCAGCATGGTGCGCAGGCGGGCATGGTGGCGGGGAGTGATGATGGAGGCGTAGTCGGCGTTGCCCTCAATGGTGGGGAACAGGCGCGCCACCGCGGCCCGGTAGGCCTGCGCGAACTCGCCCTCACGACCGCGCGGCAGCAGCACGTAGTCGGGAGCGATGCAGGTCTGCCCAGCGTTGATCAGCTTGCCGTGCGCGATCTTGAGCGCCGCATCCTGCATGTCGCAATGGCCGTCAATGATGCAGGGCGACTTGCCGCCCAGCTCGAGCGTGGTCGGTGTCAGGTTCTGCGCTGCCGCCTGGGCCACCTTGCGGCCCACGGCGGTGGAGCCGGTGAACACCAAGTGGTCGAACGGCAATGAGGCAAATAGGGCTGACAGGTTGGCGTCGCCCTGAACCACACAGAATTCATCGGGAGAGAAGAACTGCGCCACCAACAACGCCAGTTGGGCCGAGGTGTGCGGCGTCAGCTCGCTGGGCTTGAGCATCACGCGGTTACCCGCCGCCAGCGCGGTGATGGCTGGCGCCAGGGCCAGTTGCACAGGGTAGTTCCAAGGGGCAATCACCCCCACCACTCCCATGGGCTGGCGCTGGATGAAGGCATGGGCCGGCTGCAGATAAATCGGCGTATGCACCTTTCGCGGCTTCATCCACTTTGCCAAGTGGCGCAGCGTGTGCGAAAGCAGGGTGCGCAGTACAAAGAAGTCGGCCACCTCGGTCAGGCGGGGTGAACGCATGCCAAAGTCCGCCTGCACGGCAGCCGCCAGCACAGAACCATTCTCATCCAGCATCTTGCGAAGACGCAGCAGCCGCTCACGGCGCACCAGCAGAGGCACATCCACATGCGCGCGACTGGCCTGGAATTGAAGATCGAAATGAGCGTGGATGTCGGCGGGTGTCATGGTCGGATGATAGAAGACACCCCGATGGGCGCGTCCAAAAAAAGGCTGACCAGCCCAGGTTGGAATCCGCTGGCGAACAACCCGTGCGTGTGTGGGCGGACTATGGCGCAGGGACTGTCATCGACACATCACCGGACTTCACGCGCTTCCACATCGGTGACCTGGGCCGCCCCCGGCAGAACGCCCCCACGGCGCGATGTAGAGGCGTCTCCTGCAGCGTCGACAGGCGCTTCGCCACGTCGCGCGGAGGACCAACGCTCAGTAGAACGAAAAACGGTATTGACGCCCTTGCGAGGGTCCACGCGCATCACCCACGGCGTCACCGGCCGCCCCGTGAGGCGCGCCCAGCCTGCACGCAGCGCCCACACCAGTGCCAGCAACACGGCCGCAACCAGCAGGCTGGCAAAGAGCACCAGCCCCATGGCGATGACCACGACCCGCAGCAACAGGCGCACAACGCCCGCAACAAATTCATCCAAACGACACCTCTCCTTCACATCTTCAGGAAGGGGATTGCAGCGCTACCCCTCGCCACCCCCCTTCCCGAGCCCGAATCACTCTTGCGCAGCGACACCAAACTGGAACACACCCGGTTCCAGCACAGGGTTCACGGTCACCGGAATCACACTCTTGGGCGGGAAGCGCCCTTCCAGCAACAGCTTGGACAGCGGGTTCTCGATGCGCTGCTGGATCGCGCGCTTGAGCGGCCGTGCACCAAACACCGGGTCAAACCCCACCTTGGCCAATTCTGCCAAGGCGGCGTCGGACACCTGCAATTCCAAATCCATCTTGGCCAACCGGGATTGCAACAACTGCAGCTGGATCTTGGCAATCGAGGCAATGTGCTGCGCATCGAGCGCGTGGAACACTACCGTCTCGTCAATGCGGTTGAGGAACTCCGGCCGGAAGTGGTTCTTGAGCTCGCCCCACACCGCTTCCTTGATGTCGTCCGTGTCTTGCCCCACCATGGCCTGGATCAGGTGGGAGCCGATGTTGCTCGTCATCACGATCACCGTGTTCTTGAAGTCCACGGTGCGGCCCTGGCCATCGGTCAGGCGGCCATCGTCGAGCACTTGCAGCAACACGTTGAACACATCGGGGTGGGCCTTTTCCACCTCGTCGAGCAGCAGCACGCTGTAGGGCTTGCGGCGCACGGCCTCGGTCAAGTAGCCGCCCTCTTCATACCCTACGTACCCGGGCGGTGCCCCGATCAGGCGGGCCACGGAGTGCTTCTCCATGAACTCGCTCATGTCGATGCGGATCAAGTGGTCCTCGCTGTCGAACAGAAAGCCCGCCAGCGCCTTGCACAGCTCGGTCTTGCCCACGCCGGTGGGGCCGAGGAACAGGAACGAGCCGGTGGGGCGGTTCGGGTCCGACAGGCCCGAACGCGAGCGGCGGATGGCATTGGCCACGGCGGCAATCGCCTCTTGCTGACCCACCACACGCTCGTGCAGTTTGGCCTCCATCTGCAAGAGCTTGTCTTTCTCACCCTGCATCATCTTGGCCACAGGTATGCCCGTGGCGCGGCTCACCACCTCGGCGATCTCTTCGGCGCCCACTTGCGTGCGCAGCAGGCGGCGCGTGGCGGGCGCACCATCCTTGCCGGCCTCTTGTGCCTGCGCTTCTTTCAGTTGTTTTTCCAGGTCGGGCAGCTTGCCGTATTGCAGCTCGGCCACCTTGTTGAAGTCGCCCTTGCGGGTGAATTCTTCGATCTGGAACTTGAGCTTGTCGATGGCTTCGCGCACATGGGCGCTGCCTTGTGCCTGGGCCTTTTCGGACTGCCAGATCTCGTCGTAGTCGGCAATTTCCTTTTGCAGCTTGGCGATCTCTTCTTCGATGAGCGCAAAGCGTTTTTGCGAGGACTCGTCCTTCTCGCGGCGCACGGCCTCGCGCTCGATCTGCAGCTGGATCAGGCGACGGTCAAGCTTATCCATCACCTCGGGCTTGGAGTCCATCTCGATCTTGATCTTGGACGCCGCCTCGTCGATCAAATCAATCGCCTTGTCGGGCAAGAAACGATCCGTGATGTAGCGGTTGGACAGCTCCGCCGCAGCCACGATGGCCGGGTCGGTGATGTCCACACCATGGTGCACTTCGTACTTTTCTTGCAAGCCACGCAAGATGGCAATCGTCGCCTCCACGCTGGGCTCTCCCACGAGGATCTTCTGGAAGCGCCGCTCCAGCGCGGCGTCCTTTTCGATGTACTTGCGGTATTCGTCGAGCGTGGTCGCGCCCACGCAGTGCAGTTCGCCACGCGCCAGGGCAGGCTTGAGCATGTTGCCCGCATCCATCGCCCCCTCGCCCTTGCCTGCGCCCACCATGGTGTGCAGCTCGTCAATGAAGACAATGGTCTGGCCCTCGTCTTTGGCCAACTCGTTGAGTACGCTTTTCAGTCGCTCTTCAAATTCGCCCCGGAACTTGGCGCCCGCCAGCAACGCAGCCATGTCGAGCGACAGCACGCGCTTGCCCTTGAGCGACTCGGGCACCTCGCCCGCGACGATGCGCTGGGCCAGGCCTTCGACGATGGCGGTTTTTCCCACGCCCGGCTCGCCGATCAGCACCGGGTTGTTCTTGGTGCGACGCTGCAGCACCTGGATGGCGCGGCGGATCTCGTCGTCGCGGCCGATCACGGGGTCGAGCTTGCCCATGCGTGCCCGTTCGGTGAGATCCAGGCAGTATTTGGCCAGCGCGCCGCGCTGGCCCTCTGCCTCGGCACTGTCCATTTTCTGACCGCCACGCACAGCCTCAATCGCGGCCTCCAGGCTCTTGCGCGTGAGGCCATTGTCCTTGGCAACTTTGGCGGCATCGCCCTTGCTGTCGATCAGGGCGAGCAAGAAAAGCTCGCTGGCGATGAACTGATCGCCGCGCTTGATGGCCTCCTTTTCGGTGGCCTGCAGGACACGGCCCAGCTCAGGGCCTCCTTGAACCTGATCGTTGCCCTGCACCTGCGGCAGGCGCTTGACAGCCGCCTCAGCACCAGCCAACAGGCCCGGCACATTGGCGCCCGCCCGCTGCAACAGCGCCTTGGGGCCGTCGTCCTGCTGCAACATGGCCTGGAGCACGTGCACAGGCTCAATGTAGGCGTGATCATTTCCCAGCGCGATGCTCTGGGCATCGCTCAAGGCTTCTTGAAATTTGGTGGTGAATTTGTCGAGACGCATGGTCTAAGTCCTCCGAATTGCACTGAACTTGAGGCGGGACGCACCAAATTTCAAGATAGTGACTACGAAGGGAAATTGACCTGTGTCGTTGATTAGTTGCCGCATCCCAGACGATTGCATCGACTCCAAACACTATGACCTCTTCATGGTCCGAGCAGTTTTGCAACAGTTAATAGAGTCTTGTTAATCGAACCGGGGATGAAGCCACGCTGATTGCCCCACATAAGAACGCCCGCGCGAACCCGGCTAGTGCGTGCCGAGATTCCTGCCAGCAACGAGACCACAGGTGTCCTGGCCCAGCACTTTCACGCATTACCGAGCAGACTGCCTTTAATCGGAAAAGGCGCGAGCCATCAGGGGACCGCTCGCACACGACGCATCGCCTACAGATCGTCAGCGACAGGGCCATGTGTTGGGTGCTCGTATAACTCAAGTCCTACAAGATGGCCGCCAGTAAACAAGCCTTACCCAGAACACTGCACAGGGCCTATCCGATCAGGATCACCAAACTGCGGACCCAAAACAGCTGAGAGTTCATAGATCACCTGTTTGCCAGCGGGGAACTCGAGCCTGCGACAACGATGAGTTCGATGGGCTGCACAAGAAGTTTGGCATCGAGCACCGGCTGGCCCAGACCGGCATCCTGAGAACCAATGACATGGTGGGGCGCTTCAAAGCGTGAATAGCGGAGGTTTTGAATACCCACCGATTCAACCCGCTCCCAAGATATGGAGCTGACCTTTCTGAATCTTGTGGCCGTGTACCACTATCAGTTGCCGCAGTCAGCGCTGTGCAGCAAGACGACTATGCCAAGCATGAAAGAGTTGCTTCATAAACACCCAGAGCCATTCCACACGCGGCCTCACGATCGCACGAAAACTGCAATTAATTGCAAATAATAATCAACAGGGGAGAAATCATCAATTTCACAACCACATTAACCAACAGGCCTCCGCCTTCACGCTTCACATCTATCTTAATAATTTAATTATTATTAAATCATTCAGAACCAGAACATTCATTTTTTATTGAATTGCTTTCACAAAGCCGAACTCGTCCGGTTCTTGAAAAAGCGACGCCCTTCCTGTATTGACTTGAAGGGATGACGGCAGAGGAAAAAACGACTCTGCCTGCAGTGCTCTCTAGTAAATACCCGGTGGAATTGAACCCAATGAGCGTGAGGGTGCTAGGAATTATTTCGTTGGTTCCTATGCTATCGGCCTTTGCAGGTACCGTGCTGACGAGTGTGTCGGTGCCCGCCGTATAGGCCTTGTCCTTGTCTACATCAACATAAATGCGCCAACCTCTACTCCAGTCGGTTACAACCAATGGTTCAACAATGGCTTGTTGATTGTTAGTGATTGCCGCACTGCGCGCCTGTAACGTTGATACCATCAAGTCACTGGCAGCCTCACTGACTTTTCGTTGGGCAACACTTCGTTGAAAACTAGGGGCAGCCAGACTGGCCAGTATGGCAATCAAGGCAATGACAACCATCAACTCGATCAGAGTGAATCCTAATATGCCAAGGCGTTGTCGATTCATGGCCAACATTTCTCTGGAATGGTGTCTGACGGCGCTTTTTTGGTGCTTCCATCTACAGTGCAGCCTTTGTCGCCATTGCTATTGACGGACAACATGCTGACAGGGTCACTACCACTGCGGACCGTAGCCTGCAGGTCGACACATTGGTTCAGGGGCAGGTTCGTTCCGCCACTGGTGCACTGAACTGCCGCAATACTGCAAGCACTCTTTGCGAGCGAATCACCTGAGAACGCTTTTGTTTTTGCCGTCGTTGCGCCGTCGGCAAAAGTGACATACTGATTGAATTGACTGAAATATCGTTCCTGTTGCTGCATGGATTGCATTAATCCGCTACGGCACTCGGCCCGCCGTCCCTTGCGAATTTGATCGGTGAACGCAGGGTAGCCGACGGCGGCCAATATTCCGACGATAGCCACCGTTATCATCAACTCTATGAGGGTGAATCCCGTTTCTTTTTTTGATCGATGCATCATTAGTCCTTAAAGTCGCGCACTTCCCGCCAGCTGACCCGCCCAGAGCGGACGGTATCTTGTAGAAGCTGTGAGGATTTGACCTTGGCGATGTTATTCGCACCCGTTAGCTTCGTAGTAGGGCTGATGATCCGCTCTGCAGACGTGAAACTTCTGGCGCCGGATGTATAGCGTGTCGAATAATTACCCCCATCGAGTTCTACACTCAAATAAATGGGGATACCGAGCATGCCCCCACCGGTGCCGAGGTCTACGGGCAGCGCCGGAATACCTGTGATGGGATTCAAGGTGTAGCTCCGGCCATCACCGTCCCCTGAGCAATCCCCAGTGGGAATTGTCGAATTGATTGTGATGGTCGAGAAGCCCTGCGCGCCTTCCACGGCGATCCGCTCCCGATTCGCAGCAAGATCAAAATACCAGCCCCGCTTTTGTCCAGTGCCCCGCCCCAACGTATAGCTCGTCGTCGGCGGTGTAATGGCCACTGCAGTGGAGCCTTCAGACAGACCGTTGACGGCCAGCGCACTGCGCGTCAGGCCAAAGTCCGAAGTCGCTGTGCCGTTGTCATCCCAGATGCCGTAAATGGATTGAACCCCAGTGGAGGTGGCGTCGGTCTTTTCCATAAACTTGCCCGTGCCCACCACAACCATATTGGCACCTTGACCGGTGTTGGCGATCATGGGCGGCGTGGTGATGGGTTGGCGCGCCCCTGAAGGCGCCGTGGCCGTGAACATCGGCGTAGTTCCGCCTCTGAGAATCTTTCCATCAGTGATATTTTGTGCATTCAGCCCCTCGCTCAGATCCAGCTTCCAAAGCTGGCCTTGCAAATCGCCTGCGTACAGAGCGGTGACTTCGCCCTGGGTACCGAGCAAAACGCCAGGGTTGGCCAAACCATTTGCCGTCGTCGTGTTATTGGCTGGCACGGCAATCTTGAAGTAATTGGTTCCTTCTGCCCAGGCAGCACCCGTAGCCTTGTCGAGACTCAGGAAGAAAATGGCTTGCGAGCCATCGCTTTGATAGCGACCGGTACCGTCATTTACGTAGTTGTTGTATCCGCTGCTGACAGCGATGAACCACTTGTAGGTGGGGGAGCCTCCAGAGGTCGTAGCAGGAATCTTGACCTTCACCAACTGGGGTTGGGTCAGCACATTGCCCATCGTGGGGTCGTCTTGGTCAGTAAACTCAAAGAGCACTTTGCTCTGATCCGTTGAGCCATCTTCAAAGTGGTCTGGATCGGTTACATCCAGCGCAAAAACCCCCTGGGCTCCCCCACCCATACCGCTGGCCAGAACCGTGCGCCATTTCGTTCCAATTTTGGCCTCGCCGACGCTTGGCACGCCATCCACGAAAGGTGTATGTTGGTAACTGGGATTCGTCAATCGGTTGAGTGTCGTGGCCACCGCCAAGGGCACATATGCAAACAGTTCCTTCCCGTCACTAGCCCGAAGTGCGTGCAACATACCGTCGTTGGCGCCCACATAAACCGTTGCGGTCCGCGAGGCGACCGACTGCACAAAAGTCGGATAGTCGCTATCCCCCTTAATGTTCTCGTCAACTTCCTTCTTGAATACAGGTCCGGAGTTGATGATGTCGCCCATTACACTCGCGCGGCGACGAAAGGCGTTGGTCGTTGCATTCTCTTGCGTGCGGACTCCGCGTAAATAGTCAATCCGTTGCTCGCCCAGACTATCAGTACTGTTGTCGGCTGGATTCTTGTTCAGAGCGTTTCGCATCACGGTATCGAACTGACTCAGATTGGCAGAGGTGAAAGCAATGCCTGGACTAACACTTGTTTCACGCCTGTAGGTGAAAATCCTCCGCTCGGCAGGCTTGAGGTAAGGATCGGCTGATGTGTCTGCTGAGGTGAGAATAGAACCGGCAGTCAAAATCTGGCCCGCATCCCAAGTAACGGTGGGTAGAGATTCGATGGCGTTTGTGGCGGTATTCAGTTTAAGCCCCGACTTGATGACCGTGCCGGACCAATCCCCCGAGCTGAAGCTGGGTGAATAAAAATCTCCGTTGGGCGAGCGAGCCGTAAAGCGTTGAGAACTGACAGCGGATGCCGAGATCGTGCCACTTTGCGAGCTGACAGCACCGAAGAATTTGCGAATACCTGCGATCATGCGTTGCGCCTGACTGGCCAGCACATAGCCATCAGGGATCGTCGCTGCTGCGGGGTCTTCCCACTCCTTGTTGCTCACCGAGCCGCCCGAAGTTTTGAACGGATTACCATCTTCGTTGGCGTCGTTAAACCAGCCGTACTTCCCTGCAAGGAAGAAAGAGCTGTTGCGTGGTTTGATACCACGGGTGTTGGCATCAATGGAGCCATTCCCACCCTCGTCGACGTCAATGGTAAACGTCTTAACACGAATGTCTTTCATGCTCTGGGCTGTGCCATCGACCGTTTTAGTATCTAGGCGTATTGATTGCGTGTTAGCCCAATAAGCTGCGCCGGCCCAGTAATATGCACTGGACGATGAACCCGTGGCTTTCGTATCCAGTGACGTGTTACCCGCCACCACATTGGGATTTCCCAAAGTATTTTGTGCCCGGCCCAGAGCATCCGTGTAACTGGCGCTGGTCCCGGTTTCAAATCCGGTCAACAGCCTAGTCCAGTCCACGGCATTGAATGTTTGAGAAGACGCCCCCCCGGGAATCGGCTCAGCTGCCCTCACGGGGTCGGTCGTGGTCTCATTCACACCTATGGGCGATTTGTGCCCTGGGAGTTGTTTGTCGTAATGGGTGTTGACATCACCAATGGTGAGAATGAAGTTACGCCGCTGGCAAGCATTTTGAACAGGGTCGGTCCACGAGGTATAAATTGGAAAATTGTCGTAACCCGCAGTGGACAAACTGCTCACGGCTGTGCTGGTAGGTTGAAGGCCTTGAAAATAACGCAGTGCTTCGTAATAAAGCTCACCCACCGGGTCGTTGCTTTTGTATTTACCGGTCTTCCCGAACTTGTTCAGATAATTAGCGACACCACTGATGCCGTAGGTGGCATCGTTGAGTGGGTTGGTGATGAACACCCCCGTGCTCGCGTCCCACTCGGCCTGGGAATTTGACTGAATGACGCCGCTGGTATCCCGATATTTGTTGCCCAAGAACTTCATGGGTGCGCGCAGCACGCCGCCATAGCGGCCATTGCCATCTTCCATGGCGTAACCAAAGGCTGATACACGGACGCCCTCTGCTTTGCGCTGGAGTTCACCCACGGGCTTGTAGTTGCCAGACCCCGCCGTGTCGTCTGGATAGCGCTTGCAAAGTTTCACACCGTCGGAGTCCTGCCGGGTGGTGGCTTCGGTGCTGTCGCACACTTGTACATTGGCCTTCATCCGTACCTGTTTGGTGCCGTAGACACGATAAATGGTGTACAGGCTCATCTGATACCAGGTCGGAATCTCCTGGTAATAGTTATAGACAGGAGTGGTGGTGTATTCCCTGTAGAGGGTCTTTTTGGTGTACATCACATACGTTGTGACGCTGCGATTACTCGAGGAGCCGCCGGAGCCAGTGCAAGTGTCGCCCGCACTGTTGAGCCGCAGCCGGATATTGGTGGTCCCTGATCGGCAGACGTTGTGGTTTGAAGTGTGAACAACGGTCTGCGGCGATCCGGCGGCCAACTCAGAAAGCAAACCTTCACCATCGCGAACGCCATGGGCACTGCTGGGGTTTGTATCTGCACCCGCCACGTTCGGATCCCACCTCGATCCCTGGGGTGAGGTGTCAGGCGCCCCGGTAGGCGGTACAGTGGTCGTCAAAGCGCCTGTCAGGGTATATATGGTGCCCACTTGAGGATCCCCAGCCCATTGGGGGGTCGGCCCCGTCGAAACAACTGTAGTGTTACGTGGGGTCGGCGTCACTGCCTCTGGCACCAAAGTCCCCGCATTGGGGTCTGAACCACTGGGCATGACGGTGGTTGTGGCTTGTGGTTGGGTGCGTCGCCACTCTTTTTTGCCCGCGGGGTCCACCACGTACACCGTCGTCGAGGTGTTGGTCGGAGGGGTTACAAAACCCTGCTCGGTGTAAGCACTGCTGGTGTCTGCGATCACGGGGCCGAAGGCGTTGGTGCTCCCCGGTGTTGCGCATGTACCACCTGTGGAAGCATTGCCAACCAGCAGCAAATCATCACAAGAGTTGAAATACACCGTCCCTGTGTAGTTGGTCGCCGCACCAGGGGTTAGAAACTGGGGAGTCACCAAGCCGACCAAGCTGGCTGGAACCTCCTTTTGCGGGAAGTAGGACGCGTTGCGAATGCCATTGAAGTTTGTAGGCAAAAATGCTCGTCCCAGGACGGTTTGGCTGGATGTATCCAGAACACGATTTCCCCCCGTCAGCGCGTAGCGCAGCAAGTCAATGGAGGATGTGGCTGCATAATTGAGCACATTTCCGCTGTAGCTAGCACCACCAGAGCAGTAATTGCTGCTATCGACCGTGCCAACGCGGCGAAAATAATTGCCAGTCAAAGTACTCGTGTCAGAGACATCGCCATACTGGTAGCAGCCTTTTGGATCCCAATAGCCCAAATACTCCTGGGTATGGTCGTATGTACTTGTCCGATAGGCCGCGCCAGCGGTGGGAAACTCGACCGACAGCGCCAGGGCCACATTCACGGCCTGGGTTGTTACGGCCAAAGGCCCCACACTGAGATCCACGGCAGGCATGGGAGTGGTCTGCGCGCCGCTTCCGGCAACAAAGATGGTGACAACGGCTGCACCAATCAATGCGAATTTTTGTTTGTTGTTCATGGCTTCAGCATCCTGGCACATCGGGTTTGTAAACAACACCTTGCAACATGACTTGGGTCTTCTTGTTCAAACCGTAGCCTAGGCTAGTAATCAAAAAGGCCGTTTCATTCGTGCCTTTGGGGCGGGGATAGGAAATAACCTCAATGATGTACCTCGGCTTCTGGGCGGGTAGTGCACTGTTATCGGTTGCAAAACCAGTTTCGCGTCCGCCCGTGTATTCACCCAGCGTGACATAGTGGCGCGAACTGCCGGTTTCTTCAAAGTCAATGGACTTGTACAGGGGTTGGTTAGTAGAGTTGGTGCAAAACCCGCGGTTTGCATCCGTATTCCCACAGCCTTCTGTAAAAAGTGAAACCTGTTTGCTCGCTGTGGCGCAAACCCGGCTGTTGGTCGCCGTATTTGGGCCCATCAGATCAATTTCTGCATCGCCGAGGGCAGCTTCAGCCGCTTGGAATGCAATCTGCCTATCCCGGTCATTGCGGGACGATTTTTCGCCCAACAAAGTCAGGCGTGCGCCAAACGCTGCCATCAGAAAAATGGCGCTCATCAAAATGAGCACCACCACGAGTGATACGCCATGTTGGGAGGGACGATTCCCCATAGGATTGGATTTCATTGGGATCACGTGTTCAGTTTTGGGGATTGCGCAGCGTGAATGTCGCGTTGAAGGTGCGCCGCAGGCGCCCATCAGCAGGCGGTGTGAAAATCAGCGCCGCTTCAGTGCTACTTCCAGTAAATGTCGCTCCAAGGGGATACAGCTTGTTTTCATTGGCTGTGGCGGATGCTCCCTGGTATCCTTGACTGCTGCCAGGCGGCCCCCGCAGAACAAACCCCACACGAACCGCAGATACCTGCGTCCAGTTGGTAACGTCGTTTGCACTGACCCACTTTTCGGGTACGGAGTTGGCATTGACATCAAGACCGTACATCACTTGAAAGGATTCCACGCCTTTGATAATAGGTTGAGTGTTCCGGCTGGGTGAAGCAGGATCTCCGCGTGAAATGCACTGCAGTGATGGCTCCCCTGTGCTGTCGACCTTCACCCAGAAAAGACTCACGGCCACGTCGCTCATATCATTAGGGAGAAGTGGTGCCGTCTGGGCGACCCCCTGGCAATCGATCATCGAGCCATCAGCTTTTGTGCGATCACTTTGGAGGCTCGCCCCATGAAATCTGAAGGCAAGCGTGTCGCTGCTGTTGTAGCCGCCATTGTCATTGGTGCCATCATCGTTGACGCTTGTAACGCTCGCTACCTTGGCATTATTGGCACCCCGGACTGAGGGAAACAAGCTAGTATTGGTGGCGTACGTATCCGTCCAGCGCAAGCCATATCCCTCAGGATAATTTTCATATCCCGCCTGGCGTGCAGCCTGACCAATAACTTCAAGAGCAAAACGCCCATTATCTTGGAGCTCTTGCCCCGCATCAACGGTGCGATAGCTGGAAATACCAACGGTATAGAGTCCGACTGCAGCTAAAGTGATCAAGCTGGCCAACACCAGCGAAACCATCAGCTCCACCAAGGTCAGACCTTGCTGGGTGATACGAGCAGAATATTTCATCGCATCAATCCGTGAAGTCTTTTTGATTGCCGAAAACCGTCATCACGATTCTCGGGCGGTTCTCGGCAGCGATAGTTTGTTGGGTCTGGTCAGCCTTGTCAGCTTTTCCGGCCCAGCCAATCTTGACCATCAGCATGTCGCCTTGGTCGTCGCAAGCCCAGTGATACAGACCTGAACTGGCGCCAGAAGTATCTTTGGGCGCACTGTCGCGACAGATCACGGCTCGCCCCCCTGGAAGCTCTGTAGTGACGCGGCTTTTCCACTCCTTAAGCATGAATGCCGCCAACTCGCTGGACGTGCATGTGGCGCCGGAACTCTGGCAATTGACGGTTGTCGTGTCAGCAGTATTGGTATCCAAGCTGCTAAGCACATTGCTCCCCTCGGAGGTCGATAGGTCGGCGGAGCGCAGCATCTGGGTAATTTCTTCATAATCCCGGATGAGCTGAGTAGCGACACTGGCCTGAGCAGTGAATTGATTGCTGCGCATTGTCGCCAACTGCAGACCCGCAGCCCCCAGCAATCCGATACCAAAAACAACTATGGATACCAATATTTCAATCAAAGAGAATCCACTTTCCCTGTTGACTGAACCACGCGATATTGAAGACGCTTTCATGTGTATGTGCCGCATCGTGCCAGTCTACGGACACCTCACCAAAGAATCGATGGGCATTCGACGAGCGGCCATCAAGAGGTGCTGAGCGGCGGAAGCGAAAGTCAAAGTCTTGGCTCCAACCCATGCAAGCCCTGGGCCTTAGAGATCTGCATGCCGCCGAACTTGGACCACCACTTGTAGAAGGTGGCGTTGCGGAAACCCCCATTGCTGCAACGTTCCCTGATAGCCATGCCCGACTCCGCCTGCCGCAGGGACCAAATGATCTGTCCCTCGCTGCACTTATTCTTCTTCCCCTCCATCATTCTTCGGATAATGGGCTGAATTGATTCACAGATGGGGAGGCCCGAGGGGTAGTGAGTTACCCCGACTGTCTGAGGGTGGGTATAGCGCGCTTACCGAGCTGGACGACGAGCTCGACGGTTCGAGGCGAGTCCGTCGGAGTCAATCAATCATCTCCTGGCAGTCACATTTTTCGTCCTCCCCCCATACCCTCAAAAGAGGAGGCCTCAGTACTAGAACGTCCAGCTCTTCGCTTACTGGAGATCGGCAGGAAGTTCCACTAAACCCTCGTTTGTCCGTATGACGAAGAAGATAGCGTGAATCGTCTGTCGATATTGGGCAGCGCCTTGTTCAATCAGCTCATCGGGGATGAGCTAGGGTGGAAACAACCCGGAGGCGAAACGATTGCCGTGTGCAACAAAGACATCCTTGATCAGCCGGAAAGCGAAGTCGAACTCCACCTCATTGGGGCTATTACCCGTGCTTTGCCGAAGCAACGGCTGAAAGCCTGTTTGGCATTGTTCGCATCTACAGACACAATGGCTCTCGCCATGACCACGCCACAACCCGCTGAAACCCCGCCCCCCGCCGACGCATTTGACCCGGATTCGACCTTGGCATTTCAGCGTCGGATGGAACGCGCACCCGAGTGGTTTTGCTCTTTTCTAGCGGGCAACAGCCGGGAAAAGAGCCGCCTGCGTCGCGAGATGGCCACCATGAGGGGCTCGGTGGTCTGGTTGGTGCAACAGCGCCGCCAGGGCACCTGGAGTGCCGAGGAGCGAGCCCATTTGCGCGATGTGATGCGGTCGGCTTCTTCGGTCAGCCCTTATCTCTTCATCTGGGTGATCCCCGGTTCGATGCTGCTGCTGCCGTTCATGGCTTGGTTTCTGGACAAGCAACGCAAACGCCGGGAGCGCAAACTTTTGCGGTAGTACCGCTCTCGCCCCAAGGGCGTAGCTCGCCGCCGAAGGCAACCGCACTGAAGAGCGCGAGAGGTTCAGGCCCAGTTGCTTGTGATGACGACCAGCATGCCTGCCCCCACCAGCCCGAGCTGCCAGCGCAAGGCCGTGGACCAGGATGGCACATGCCGCTCCACCCGCAGATACAGCAAGCGGCCAGCTGCTAACGACAGCAAAAATGCCAGCAGCATGCCCACCGCATTCAGTATTGGCGAAGTGGGCCAGAGGTGGCTGACGACAGCGTTGACCAGCAAGCACACCGCAAAGTGCACCAAGAACACCGAATACGACATCTGGCCGAGCTTGACCAACGGCGACACGCCATGCAACGCGCGCACGCGGGCTGAACGCATGGCAACCACCATGCACAGGGCCGTGACCGCCGCTACGGCGATGCGGGCACGGAAGTCCACCACCAGCGCGCCTCCCGCCAACAGCACCATGACGCCTGTCCATGCCTGCGCCCGTGGCGCTTGCGTCGCCCAGTAGGCCAGCATGCCCAGCCCGTAGGCCCCAAAAAAGTACAGCGCCCACATGTCCAACCCCGCCATCCGGTTGAACACCCACAACGAGGCCGCAGCCATTGCCAGCACCAGCCCCTGCGACAGGGCCGCCGCATGGTGCCGCGCCCAGGGCGCAGGCAGCGCCCGCACACCGGCCAGCATGAGCACGGTCAGCGCAAAGAGCTGGAAGTCGATGGCCACATACCAGACCCCGGCAGACAACGCACCCTCACCCACGATGTCCTGCAGCAGCAGGGCGTTTGCCAGCAACTGGGACAAGGTGGGCTGGTCCGGCACCGAGTGGTGTTCCAGCCAAGGTCGTACGAGGGCGGAGACGAACACCGCCAGCATCAAAGCAACGGCATAAGGCACCACCAGCCGCACAAAGCGCTTGGCCACGGCAGTACCAGCGTGATCAAACCGCGCCAAGCCCTTTGGCGCCAGGCTGGCGGCGGCCAAATACCCGCCGAGCACCAGAAACACCTGCACCGCCATGCGCCCATAGTCATACAGCCAAGCCATCAGGGCGGGGGCCAGGGGATGGGCGATGTCAGACATCGGGCCGTAGAAGGCCAAGTGATGCCACACAATGGTGGCGCAAGCCATGCCCTTGACCATGTCGATCAAGGGAGTGCGGGATGTGAACGAAGACATGTGATGCGGTGTGAACTCCAGCAGGCAAGGCGCCGCCGGATATCCAGATCCACCCGAGCCAGCCCCGTCTTTTGCATCAAACGCCAAGACAGACTCACGCGGGATTGGAGTAACAAAACCCGCTATTGTCCTCCGTCAAAGGATTTTTTGCACGGCTGTGGTGTCGCCAGCTGGTCTTCCATCAGCCGCAAAGGGCCAAATGACCCGCACCGCGCCTGCATGCGCCTCCGCCGCTCCACATGTTTCGGCCCTCAGTAGCGCAAGCTGCCTTCCGCATCGACGATGGCCAGCTCGACGTAGGTCGAGCCATTGTGATTGCGCGGTGAATACTTCACGCCGAAACGGCCAAAGGTAATTTCACCCGCGTCTTCCATCGTTTTGGTGAACGACTCGGTGGTCAGGTTGCGCCCGGTGCGGCGCAGCCCTTCCACCAGCAAGCGGGCGTGGACAAAGCCTTCGAACTGGGAGGCCGAGGGTTGGGCGCCGGGCGACTTGGCGCGCAGCAGGCTCAGATATTCGGCCACCACCGGGATGGTGGTGTTGCGCAGCGAAGGCATGATCTGCGCGAGGATGATGCCCCGCGCCTTGTCCTTGAGTTCGCGCTGGATCACGTCCATGCTGGCCACCGAGAACCCGTAGTAGGCAGGCCGCGCTGCCGTGGCCTGCACGGCCTTGATGTAGCTGGTGAAGGTGGTGCCGCCCGTGGCCACGATCACAGCCTGAGGCTGGGCCTTCTCGGTGGCCTGTGCGGCTGCGGCAAAGTCGGGCTGCTTGGGGTCTACCTTGATCTCGGCGAGGAAGGGCAGCTTCTCCTCTTCCGATGCTTTCTTGAGCTCGCCCGCCAGTGTCTTGCCCAGGCCATCGTCCTGAAAGAACACGGCTACACGGGTGATGCCTTGCTGGCGCAGTTGCGACACGATCTTGCTGGCCTCATTCGCATAACCCGCGCGCACATGGAACACATAGGGATTGAACGCCTCACGGAACACCGAGGCGCCCGTGACGGGGCCAAACAGCAGGGTGCGCTGCTCCTTGATCAACGGCAGGATGGCTGCCGTCTGGGCGGTGCCGGTGCTGTGGAAGATCATGAACACCTTGTCGTTCTCGAGCAGCTGGCGTGTGTTGTCCACGGCCTTCTGTGGGTCAAACGCGTCATCCAGCGTGGTGTAGCGGATCATGCGGCCATGCACGCCGCCCTGCGCATTCACCGCATCGAACAGCAGCCTCGAACCCTCACCATATTGTGCCGTCTGCGGTCCCAGCGGGCCCGACAGCACCGCCGAGGCCCCCAGGCGGATTTCATCGGCCGACACGCCTTCATTGCGGGCGTGTACCAAGGTGGTGGCGCACATGACCAGCAGACACAGAAAAGCACGGAACATCAGCCATCTCCCTCGCAACACGGCGGCAAAACCAATGATTTCACATTGGTTTTTGATTATTTTTCATCACCATTATCTGCAGAGGCCTGCGCCGCTTCACGGGGGTTTCCCCTCAGATACACCGCAGCACAGGCGCCCGCCATGTGCTGCAGCACATGGCGGGCGAAACAGCCTTCAAGGGGCGGCATCCGGCACAGTGACCCTGGGGACAGGGGCCACCGCACCGTCGCACAGCGCCATTTCAGAGCTTGAGGCGGGCGCGCGCTGCCTCGTACTCGCTGCGCAGCTTGGCAACCAGTTCGGCGGTGCTGGTCACGGCGCCGATGGATCCAATGCCCTGGCCGCAGCCCCAGATGTCTTTCCAGGCCTTCTTGGCATCGCCGCCAAAGTTCATCTTGCTGGGGTCGGACTCGGGCAGGTTGTCCGGATCCATGCCTGCCGCACGGATCGAGGGCGCCAAGTAGTTGCCATGCACCCCGGTGAACAGGTTGCTGTAAACGATGTCATCCGAGTTGCCTTCCACGATGGCCTGCTTGTACGCGTCGCTGGCGCGCGCCTCATGCGTTGCGATGAAGGCCGAGCCGATATAGCCAAAGTCCGCGCCCATGGCCTGAGCGGCCAGCACCGCGCCGCCGCTGGCAATGGAGCCGCTGAGCGCCAGCGGGCCGTCGAACCACTGGCGGATTTCCTGGATCAGCGCAAATGGACTCTTGGTGCCGGCATGGCCACCGGCACCGGCCGCCACGGCGATCAGGCCGTCAGCCCCCTTCTCGATCGCCTTGTGCGCGAACTTGTTGTTGATGATGTCGTGCAGCACCACGCCGCCCCAGGCATGCACGGCCTGGTTCACGTCCTCACGCGCGCCCAACGACGTGATGATGATTGGCACCTTGTACTTGGCGCACACCTGCATGTCGTGCTCCAGCCGGTCGTTGCTCTTGTGCACGATCTGGTTGATGGCAAAGGGCGCTGCGGGCTTGTCGGGGTTCGCCTTGTTGTAGGCCGCCAGGGTCTCAGTGATCTCGGCCAGCCACTCGTCCAGCAGTTCGGCAGGGCGGGCGTTGAGCGCGGGCATGGAGCCCACCACACCGGCCTTGCACTGCTCGATCACGAGCTTGGGGTTGCTGATGATGAACAGCGGCGACCCGATGACGGGCAGCGACAGGTTTTGCAACACGGGAGGCAGTTTGGACATGGCTACAACTTCCAGAACAAAATAGGGATGAAATAGCCCGGATGCGCTAGTGAATTATGCGTCCGCAGCTATCATTTTTATATCAAGGCCCCTGCCCTGCAGGTGGCCTGTCTCCTCACAGCACGCCAGTCCTTCAGAAGGATTCCAGCGCCAGCTCGGTCACGCTGGCTGCGCCTTCCACAATGCTGTCGCGCAGGCCCGGGGCCTTCACCAGGATGTGGTCGGCATAGAACTGGGCCGTGGTGATTTTTGCGCGCATGAAGGCTTCGTCCTGTCCCTTGTGCAACAGGTCTTGCGCCACCAGCAGGCTGCGGGCCAGTTGCCAGCCCGCCACCACATTGCCAGCCAGCATCAGGTAAGGCACGCTGCCGGCAAACACGGCGTTGGGCTGGGCCTTGGTGCCACCGGCCACAAAGTCAATCACGTCGAGCAACGCCTTGCGCGCCGCCGTGAGGCGTTTGGCCACGGCCAGCGCGGCAGGGGTGCCGCTGGCCAGCAGGTCGGCCTCGGTCTTTTCGATCTGCGCAGCGATGCCCTTGGCCGTCTGGCCGCCATCGCGCGCCGTCTTGCGGCCCACAAGGTCATTGGCCTGGATGGCGGTGGTGCCTTCGTAGATGGTCAGGATCTTGGCGTCGCGGTAGTACTGGGCTGCGCCGGTTTCTTCGATGAAGCCCATGCCGCCATGCACCTGCACACCCAGGCTGGTCACTTCCAGGCTGGTTTCGGTGCTGTAACCCTTGACCAGCGGCACCATGAATTCATAGAACGCCTGGTTCTGCTTGCGCGTGTCCGCATCGGGATGGTGGTGCGCCGCGTCAAACGCCGCCGCCGCCACGGTGGCCATGGCGCGGCAACCCTCGACGGTGGCGCGCATCGTCATCAGCATGCGCTTCACATCGGGGTGGTGAATGATGGGCGTGCTGGCGGCAATGCTGCCATCCACGGGGCGGCTTTGCACGCGGTCTTTGGCGTACTGCACGGCCTTCTGGTAGGCACGCTCAGAGATCGCAATGCCCTGCATGCCCACAGCGTAGCGGGCCGCGTTCATCATGATGAACATGTATTCGAGGCCGCGGTTTTCCTGGCCCACCAGGTAGCCCACGGCGCCGCCATGGTCGCCAAACTGCAACACGGCGGTGGGCGAGGCCTTGATGCCCAGCTTGTGCTCGATGCTCACGCAATGCGCATCGTTGCGCGCGCCCAGCGTGCCGTCCTGGTTGACCATGAACTTCGGCACCACAAACAGGCTGATGCCCTTCACGCCTTCGGGCGCGCCCTGCACGCGGGCCAGCACCAGGTGCACGATGTTCTCGGCCATATCGTGCTCACCATAGGTGATGAAGATCTTGGTGCCGAAGATCTTGTAAGTGCCATCGGGCTGCGGCTCGGCACGTGTACGCACCAGGGCCAGGTCCGAGCCCGCCTGCGGTTCGGTCAGGTTCATGGTGCCGGTCCACTCGCCAGTCACCAGCTTCTCCAGGTACGTGGCCTTGAGCTCATCGCTGCCCGCCGTCAGCAGCGCCTCGATGGCGCCGTCAGTGAGCAGCGGGCACAGCGCGAAGCTCATGTTGGCGCTGTTGGTCATCTCGATGCAGGCGGCACCAATGGTCTTGGGCAGGCCCTGGCCACCGAAGTCGGCGGGGTGCTGCAGGCCTTGCCAGCCGCCTTCGCCATATTGACGAAAGGCTTCCTTGAAGCCGGGGGTGGTGGTGACCACGCCGTCTTTCCAGCTCGACGGGTTCTTGTCGCCTTCCCAGTTGAGCGGCGATAGCACCCCTTCATTGAACTTGGCGCACTCTTCCAGCACGGCGGCGGCCGTGTCCAGCCCGGCGTCTTCAAAACCGGGGATTTGCGCGATCTGTTCAATGTTTGCCAGGTGCTCGATGGCGAACAGCATGTCCTTGACGGGGGCGGTGTAGCTCATGGGGGTCTCCGGGAAAGCGAAATTTCGTCAAAAAAAAGGCATCGCGAGCGATGCCTTTGTGTGCACAGGGGCGTTCTTACAGGGCCTTGACCAGTTCAGGCACAGCCGTGAACAGATCCGCTTCCAGCCCATAGTCCGCCACGCTGAAGATCGGCGCCTCAGGGTCCTTGTTGATCGCCACGATCACCTTGGAGTCCTTCATGCCCGCCAAGTGCTGGATGGCACCCGAGATACCGGCCGCGATGTACAGCTGCGGTGCCACGATCTTGCCCGTCTGGCCCACTTGCCAGTCGTTCGGTGCGTAGCCTGCGTCCACCGCCGCGCGGCTGGCNACCGGCCGCGATGTACAGCTGCGGTGCCACGATCTTGCCCGTCTGGCCCACTTGCCAGTCGTTCGGTGCGTAGCCTGCGTCCACCGCCGCGCGGCTGGCACCGAGAGCCGCACCCAGCTTGTCGGCCAGCGGGGTCATGACTTCGTCGAACTTTTCCTTGCTGCCCAGCGCCCGGCCACCGGAGACGATGATCTTGGCGGCCGTSAGYTCGGGGCGGTCGCTCTTGGCGATTTCGCTGCCCACGAAGCTGCTCTTGCCGGCGTCTGCCGTGGCAGCAGCGGTTTCGACTGGTGCGCTGCCACCGGTGGCGGCTGCGGCGTCAAAGCCGGTGGTGCGCACGGTGATGACCTTGACGGCATCTTGGCTTTGCACGGTGGCGATGGCGTTGCCNGGCGCTGCCACCGGTGGCGGCTGCGGCGTCAAAGCCGGTGGTGCGCACGGTGATGACCTTGACGGCATCTTGGCTTTGCACGGTGGCGATGGCGTTGCCGGCGTAGATGGGGCGCTCGAAGGTGTCTGGGCTCACCACCTTGGTGATGTCGCTGATCTGGGCGACATCGAGCTTGGCGGCCACGCGGGGGGCGATGTTCTTGCCGCTGGCAGTGGCGGGGAAGAGGATGTGGCTGTAGTTGGAGGCAATGGCCAGGACCTGGGCGGCCACGTTTTCTGCCAGGCCGTGCTCCAGGCCTGCTGCGTCGGCGTGGATGACCTTGGCAACTCCGGCGATCTGGGCGGCCGCTTGTGCGGCTGCACCGGCGTTGTGGCCGGCCACCAGTACGTGCACGTCGCCGCCGCAGGCCACTGCGGCCGTGACGGTGTTCAGCGTGGCGCCCTTGATGGACGCGTTGTTGTGTTCAGCAATAACGAGTACCGACATTTAGATCACCTTCGCTTCGTTCTTGAG
>NZ_LMHQ01000017.1:0-51770 GCF_001428225.1 Acidovorax sp. Root70 | reverse complement strand
GCTGCCGCACTACCTGACCGAAGCCGGGCAGGAAGGCCTGATCGAGCATGTGGCCCAGGTTTGCAACAGCGTGAAGTTCGGTGTGATCGTCTACAACCGTGACCGCACCAAGCTCACGGCCGAGTCCCTGGCCATCCTGGCCGAGCGTTGTCCGAACCTGGTGGGGTTCAAGGATGGTGTGGGCAATATCGAGACCATGTCGTCCATCTACATGAAGCTGGGGGACCGTTTCTCGTACCTGGGCGGCCTGCCCACGGCCGAGGTGTATGCAGCCGCCTACAAGGCGCTGGGCACGCCGGTGTATTCGTCAGCCGTCTTCAACTTCATTCCGAAGACCGCGATGGAGTTCTACCAGGCGGTGGCGAGTGACGACACGGCCACGCAGCACCGGCTGCTCAAGTCGTTCTTCATGCCGTACCTGGCCATCCGCAACCGGGTAGAGGGCTATGGGGTGTCGATCATCAAGGCGGGTGCGCGCATCGTGGGCCATGACGGTGGGCCGGTGCGGGCGCCGCTGGTGGACCTCAAGCCCAGCGAGATGGAAGAGCTCAAGGCGCTGATTGACAAGCTCGGNCGCATCGTGGGCCATGACGGTGGGCCGGTGCGGGCGCCGCTGGTGGACCTCAAGCCCAGCGAGATGGAAGAGCTCAAGGCGCTGATTGACAAGCTCGGGCCGCAGTAACGACGGGCCACACCCCCCGCAGAAATCCAAGGATCGAGGCCCCGCAAGAGGGCCACCGACCGCCACCCATTACCTCCGGAGACTTTCACCATGTTCATGAAGAAATTGCTGCTGGTTGCCAGCGCCTGCAGTCTGGCCTTGGCCGCATCGGCCCAGACCGGCACCCCTGCCGCTTGGCCTGAAAAGCCTGTCACGATCGTTGTTCCCTTCCCTGCAGGCGGTTCCACCGACATGGTGGCCCGTGCCATGGCCGTGAACATGGGTGACAAGCTGGGCCAGAACTTCGTGGTGGACAACCGCCCCGGTGCCACGGGCACGCTGGGGGCCGGCATGGTCAAACGCGCGCCGGCCGATGGCTACACGCTGCTGGTGTCTTCACTCGGTGCCTTCGTCGTGGCGCCGCACCTGCTGAAGACCGTGCCGTACGACGCGCTCAAGGATTTCGACTACATCACCGTGCCCGTGCAGGCACCCAATGTGCTGGTGGCAGCCCCGGGCCAGAAGGCGCGCACCGTGAAGGAGGTGATCGCCCAGCTCAAGGCCAACCCGGGCAAGGTGAGTTTTGCGAGCTCGGGCAATGGTTCGTCGGACCACCTCTCGGCCGAAGTGTTCTGGCAGCAAAGCGGCACTGAGGGCCTGCACATCCCCTACAAGGGCGGCGCACCGGCCATCAACGACCTGCTGGGCGGGCAGGTGGAGTTCTCGTTCCAGAACGTGAACGCGGTGCTGCAGCACATCCGTGCGGGCAAGCTGCATGCCATTGCCGTCACCGGCGACAAGCGCAGCCCCGTGCTGCCCGACGTGCCCACCCTGGCCGAGGCTGGCGTGGCCGGTGCCGAGGTGTACTCGTGGCAGGGCATGGCCGCGCCCAAGGGCCTGCCGCCAGCAATCAAGAAGAAGCTGTCGGACGCCGCTATCGCCGCCATCAACGACCCTGCCGTGAAAAAGCGAATGCTGGACCAGGGCCTGGAGATTGTGGGCAGCACGCCCGAAGCCTTCACTGCCTACCAAGCGCGCGAATTCGCCCGTTGGAAGACCGTGATCGAAACCCGAAAGATCACCGCTGATTGAGTTCTACCAGGGGCGCCTTTGTGTTCCCCATTCTCGTTTCCCGAACACCATGACCAACTCTTCCCATCCTTCTGCCACCAGCACCCCCCTCATCACCGAGCTGCGCGTGGTGCCCGTGGCGGGCCACGACAGCATGCTCATGAACCTGAGCGGCGCGCACGGCCCGTTCTTCACACGCAACCTGCTCATCTTGCGTGACAGCGCAGGCAACACCGGGGTGGGCGAGGTACCTGGCGGCGAGAAGATCCGCCAGACCATCGAGGACGCGCGCCCGTTGATCGTGGGCCAGCCCGTGGGCCACCACAACGCCGTGCTCAATGCCATGCGCGCCCAGTTTGCCGACCGCGATGCGGGCGGGCGCGGCCTGCAGACCTTTGACCTGCGCATCACCATCCATGCCGTGACGGCGGTGGAATCGGCCTTTCTCGATCTGCTGGGCCAGCACCTGGGCGTGCCCGTGGCCGCGCTGCTGGGCGACGGCGTGCAGCGCACCTCGGTGCAGATGCTGGGCTACCTGTTCTATGTGGGCGACCGTACCCAAACCGACCTGGCCTACCGCACCGAGCCTGGCGCCGACAACGACTGGTTCCGCCTGCGCAACGAAAAGGCCATGAATGCCGAGGGCATCGTGCGCCTGGCCGAGGCCGCGTACCAGCGCTACGGCTTTGCAGACTTCAAGCTCAAGGGCGGTGTGCTGCGGGGCGAGGAAGAGGTCGAGGCCATCCGCGCGCTGCACGAGCGTTTCCCAGACGCGCGCGTGACGCTGGACCCCAACGGTGGCTGGCTGCTGAAAGATGCCATCCGCATCACGCGCGACCTGCATGGCGTGATGGCCTATGCCGAAGACCCCTGCGGCGCCGAAGGCGTGTTCTCGGGCCGCGAGGTGATGGCCGAGTTCCGCCGCGCCACGGGCCTGCCCACCGCTACCAACATGGTGGCCACAGACTGGCGCGAAATGGCGCACAGCCTGGCCCTGCAGTCGGTGGATATCCCTCTGGCTGACCCGCACTTTTGGACCATGGCGGGGTCGGTGCGCGTGGCGCAGATGTGCCAGGCCTTTGGCCTGACCTGGGGCTCGCATTCCAACAACCACTTCGACGTGTCGCTGGCCATGTTCACCCACGTGGGCGCCGCCGCCCCGGGCCGCGTGACGGCCATCGACACGCACTGGATCTGGCAGGACGGCGAGCGTCTGACCAAACAGCCGTTCCAGATCAAGAATGGTTTCATTGATCTGCCCCAAAAGCCCGGCCTGGGCGTGGAACTGGACATGGACGAGGTGGAGCGCGCGCACCGCCTGTACTTGCAGCATGGCCTGGGCGCACGCGACGATGCGATGGCGATGCAGTACCTGATCCCCGGCTGGAAGTTCAACAACAAGTCGCCCTGTATGGTGCGTTGAAGCCGGGCACCGCGTGACCGAGGCCGCCCTGCGGTACCGAGGTCAGGCAAGAAAAGCCCTCCAGTGGAGGGCTTTTTGCATGGACCGGGGCAGGGTATTGGTATTACGCCACCCGGTCCTCCGCCCGCCGCCGGGGCAGCTGGCGCTTGACGGAGGGCCGTTGCAGGCGCTGCTTGGGGTCCGTGCCTTCCGGCAGGCTGGTGGCACGCTGCAGTTGCAGGTGGGCTACCAGGCCGCCGGTGCTGGAGTTGGCCAGCGCAAAAATGCCGCCCATGCGCTGCACCGTCTTGTCCACAATCGACAGCCCCAGGCCCGCGCCCGCCGCAGCCGTGCGCGCCGAGTCGCCTCGGAAGAACGGCTTGGTGAGGTTGGACAGCTGCTCGGGCGGCACGCCAGGCCCATGGTCGCGCAGCTTGATGAGCACCCAGTTCTCCCGGCTTTTGGCTGCAATGTCCACGTTGGTGATGCCCGTGTCATTGTTCTTGCCATAGCGCCTGGCGTTTTCCAGCAGGTTGGAGATCACCCGCGCCAGTTCCACTTCGTCCGCCAGCACGTTCAGGTCTTCAGGCACCGCCATGGTGATCTGCAGCTCGCGGTGGTCTTGCACCGCATACACACACGATGACACCACCGCGTGCAGGTTCACAGGCGTGAGCGTCACGTGGTCGGGCCGTGCGTAGTCCAGGAACTTGTCGATGGTGGCGTCGAGCTGAACGATGTCCGCCACCATGTGCTCGCGGGCCACTTCGTCGGTCACGCTCATCTCGGTTTCGAGCCGCAGGCGCGCCAGGGGCGTGCGCAAGTCGTGCGAAATGCCTGCCAGCATCACGGCGCGGTCCTGTTCCAGCTTGGCCAGCTTTTGGGCCATGCGGTTGAAGCCGATGTTCACCTCGCGGATTTCGCTGGTCACCACTTCTTCGTCGAGGTGGCTGGCAGCAAAGTCACCGTCTTTGACCCGGTTGGCCGCATACGACAGCTGCTTGAGCGGGCGGTTGATGAGCCGCGCAATCGCAGCGGCACCGGCCAGCGACAGCGCGGCGGCCGTGATCAGCCAGATCAGCCAGGTGCGCCCGCCCGCCGGGCTGAAGCGCGAACGATCCATCAGCAGCCAGTTGGGGTCGCCATTGATGTTGAAGCCGACCCACAGGCCGTTTTCTCCGTTCACGCTTTGCGCCACGATGGTGTCCGGGCCCAGGCGCATGGTCAGCTCGTCGGTCAGGCGGTTGCCCAGGGCCGTCGGGTCGAGCAGTGCGTATTTGTCCTTGGGCTCGCGCGGCAGGATGCGGACCCCTTCCTGGTCGGCCATGGTCTTGATCAGCGACACGCGCGCGATGGCGTCGGAGTGCACCAGCGCCGCGCGGCTCAGGTTGACCAGCGACGCAATCTGCTGTGCTGTCTGCAGCGTGCGCGGTTCAAACTCCAGCGCGCGCAGGGTCTGCAGCCACGCCAGGATGCTGCCCACCAGCAGCAGCGCGAGCAAAAAGAACGTGCGCCAGAAAAGGTTCAGACCCACGCGCGCACGTTGCTCCCGTGCCCGCCGAATGGCCTCCAGCGGGGCGGGGCTGGTAGCGTCGGAGGGGGCGGTGACAGACATTCGGGACGAAGATCTGGGCTTGCCCTCGGTGTTGGCCATGGGCTATCAGCTCGTTCCGTCCGGCACAAACACGTAGCCCACACCCCAGACGGTCTGGATGTAGCGGGGCGCTGCGGCGTCCACTTCCACCAGCTTGCGCAGGCGCGAGACCTGCACGTCCAAGCTGCGGTCAAAGGGCTCGAACTCGCGGCCGCGTGCCAGCAGCGCCAGCTTTTCGCGCGACAGGGGCTGGCGCGGGTGGCGCACCAGGGCTTTGAGCATCGCGAATTCGCCAGTGGTCAGGGGCAGCTCTTCGCCGTTGCGCTGCAGTGCGCGCGTGCCCAGGTCGAAGGTGAAGGGGCCAAAGGTGACGACTTCGTTGTCGCCCGAGGGGGCGCCCGGGGCTTCCTGCGCAGGGCGGCGGCGCAGCACGGCGTGGATGCGGGCCAGCAGTTCGCGGGGGTTGAAGGGCTTGCCCAGGTAATCGTCGGCGCCCACTTCCAGGCCCACGATGCGGTCCACGTCCTCGCCCTTGGCTGTGAGCATGATGATGGGGGTGCGGTCATTGGCGGCGCGCAGGCGGCGGCAGATCGACAAACCGTCTTCGCCGGGCATCATCAGGTCCAGCACGATGATGTCCACCGTTTCGCGCAACAGCAGGCGGTTGAGGGCCTTGCCGTCTTCGGCAACCATGACTTCAAAACCCTCTTGGGTGAGGTAGCGGCGCAGCAGGTCGCGGATGCGGGCGTCGTCGTCCACTACCAGAACTTTGTCGGTGCGATTGGGTGTTGTGGCCATCTTGATCTCAAGTCCAATTTGTAACAGAGCCAATTCTGACCAGTTGGAACGCCGAAGTTCGGGTTTGAAGGCCGGGTTTGACCAACTGTTACAAGTTTTGCCCAGCTTCGCACCTCGTGCGACAGGGCTTTGTCAAGGGCGTCGCGCACAGCGGTTAAGGTGGTGTCCCGCACGCCTGGCAACCAGGACGTGCACCGATGACAAGGACCGCGTGATGATGAAAAACACTACCAAATTGATAGCTACCAGTGTATTGATTGCCTGCGCTAGTGCCGCCTTTGCCCAAAATGCACCAGCGCCTGAGCTGCGCAATGTGGTGCAGTTGTCGGCCACAGGCACGGTGGAGGTGCAGCAGGATCTGCTGGTGCTCAACCTTGCCACCAGCAAGGAGGCCGCCGATGCCGCCACCGTGCAGACCCAGCTCAAGCAGGCGCTGGACGCGGCCCTGACGGAGGCCAAGCGCAATGCGCAGCCCGGTCAGCTGGATGTGCGCACCGGCCCTTTCGGGCTGTTTCCGCGCTACGGCAAGGACGGCAAGATCAACGGCTGGCAGGGACGTGCCGAATTGGTGCTGGAGGGCCGTGACTTTGCACGCATCACGGCCACTGCCGGCAAGATTCAGACCCTGGCGATCAGCCAGGTGGCGTTTGGCCTGTCGCGCGAAGCCCGCTCCAAGGTGGAGTCCGAGGCCCAGACCCAGGCCATCGAGCAGTTCAAGGCCCGTGCAGCCGAGCTGGCCAAGGGTTTTGGATTTGCCAACTACAGCCTGCGCGAAGTGGCTGTGAACAGCAATGAGATGTCGCCCGGCCCTCGGCCCCGCATGATGGCCGCCGAGGCCAAGGCGGCGTCTTTTTCAGACTCTGCCGTGCCGGTCGAAGCGGGCAAGGCCCAGGTCACGGTGAACGTGTCGGGCTCGGTGCAGATGCGCTGAGGCCCCTGAGCCACTGGGTGAGGCCTGTTTGAAGTAAAAATGGCTGCAAGCGCCAGTGCAATAAGCGCTGGCAGCTATTAAAAATAGAGCTAAATGCTCTGTGCAGGCTCCGCGCAGGCTTACTGCGCAGCCCAGCCCCCGTCCATATTCCACGCCACACCGCGCACGTTGTTGGCCGCGGGGGAGCAGAAAAACACGGCCAGTTCACCCAGCTCTTCGGGCGTGGTGAACTGCATCGAAGGCTCCTTCTCGCCCAGCAGCAGCTTCTTGGCCTCTTCGTTCGAGATGCCGTGTTCGGCGGCCTTGGCGTCCACCTGCTTTTGCACCAGCGGTGTCAGTACCCAGCCGGGGCAGATGGCGTTGCAGGTCACGCCGGTGGTGGCGTTTTCCAGCGCGGTGACCTTGGTCAGGCCCACGATGCCGTGCTTGGCGGCCACATAGGCGGACTTCTGGGCCGAGCCCACCAGGCCGTGCACCGACGCCACATTGATGATGCGGCCCCAGTTGGCGCTCTTCATTGCGGGCAGGGCCAGGCGCGAAGTGTGGAAGGCGCTGGTCAGGTTGATGGCAATGATGGCGTCCCAGCGCTCGACGGGAAAGTTCTCGACATTGGCCACATGCTGGATGCCCGCGTTGTTGACCAGGATGTCCACGCGGCCGAACTGGCTGGCGCTGTACTTCATCATGTCCTCGATGTCGGCCGCCCGGCTCATGTCGGCGCCGTGGTAGGCCACCTGGGCGCCAGCGGCCTCACCGGCGGCCAGCACTTCGGCTCGGGGGCCATCCACATCGCCAAAACCGTTAAGCACGATGTTGGCACCCTGGCGCGCCAGGGCCTTGGCGATGCCAAGACCAATGCCGCTGGTGGAGCCGGTGACGAGGGCAGTTTTGCCTTTCAGCATGGGAGTCTCTCCGAATGAATTACGATGCGACGACAAGAAAAAGTCGGCACTCAAGGGCAAGCAATGGGTGCCAACGACCACAGCATTATCGAGCGCTGCCCCCGGATTTCGCACCCATGATTGAACCTACGCTGAACTACGTACTGTGCCCAGGCCCTGCGGCCGCGCCGGAGACTCCAGGCCGCGCACCCGCTCCCGCACAGCAGCACCGCATGGCGTACTGGGAATGGAATGCCACCGGCAACCCGGCGCACCCGCACGTCATCGTCTGCGTGCATGGCCTGTCGCGCCAGGGGCGGGATTTTGATACCTTGGCCCGCGTGCTGAGCCAGCATGCACGGGTGATCTGCCCCGACGTGGTGGGCCGAGGTCGCAGCGATTGGCTGGCCGACCCCATGGGCTACCAGATCCCGCAGTACGCAGCGGACATGCTGGCATTGCTCGCGCAGGTGCATCAGCAAGCCCCCATCACCACGCTGGACTGGGTGGGCACGAGCATGGGCGGGCTCATCGGCATGGGCATCACTGGCCAGCCGGGCCTGCCCTTGCCGGTGCCCGTGCGTCGGCTGGTGCTCAACGACGTGGGGCCGCTGATCCAGTGGCAGGCGCTGCAGCGCATCGGGCAGTACCTGGGGCAGCCGACGCGGTTCGGCTCGCTGCAGCAGGCGGCCGACGCGATGTGGGCCATCTCCACCAGCTTTGGCCCCCACACGCCCGCCCAGTGGCTGGACTTGTCGCGCGCCATGGTGCGCGAGCTGCCCCAGTCCGCCGGAGGAAGCCTCACATTGCACTACGACCCGGCGATTGCCGTGCCGTTCAAGACGCTGACGCAGGAGGCTGCGGCGGCGGGCGAGGCGGCGCTGTGGCAGCTGTATGACCACATCACGGCCCAGACGCTGCTGTTGCGTGGTGCGCAGTCCGACCTGCTCTCGCGCGAGACGGCGCAGGCCATGGCGCAGCGCGGGCCCCGTGCCCAGGTGGTGGAGTTTGAGGGTGTGGGCCACGCGCCCACGCTGGTGGCGCCCGACCAGGTCGCCGCAGTCGCGGATTTCCTGCTGACGGCAGAAGGCGCTGTGGCCGGATGAAAACCAACCCTCCTGCGCCAGCGTCTCTCACTCCCCAGACCGACGCCGTCCCCCAGCTCATCGCAGCCACGGCGCACACCCTGCCGGAGCAGGTGAACGCACTGGCGCGCGCACGCGCGTTTGCCGAACCCCTGATGGCGGGCGAGACGCTCGACTCTGGCGAGAACACGCTGGCCCACGCCGATGCGGTGGCCGCCATCCTCAAGGGCATTGGCGGCTCCGAAGCCATGCAGGCGGCCAGCTATCTGGTGCATGCCTGCATCCACCTGAACAAACCCGAAGAAGTCATCGCCAAGGCGTTTGGTGCCAACTTTGCCGCGCTGGCGGTGGAGACCACCAAGCTGATGCGCGTGCAGCAGCAGGCCCGCGCGGCCGCGCCGCTGGACGACCCGGCCGTGCAGACGGAGAACGTGCGCAAGATGCTGCTGGCGTTCTCGCGCGACCTGCGTGTGGTGATGCTGCGGCTGGCCTCGCGCTTGCAAACGCTGCGTTTTCATGCGGCCAGCAAGCGCCCTGTGTCACCCAGCCTGGCGCGCGAGTCGCTGCAGGTGTTTGCGCCGCTGGCCAACCGCCTGGGCATCTGGCAGGTGAAGTGGGAGCTGGAAGACTTGTCCTTCCGCTTCCTGGAGCCCGACACCTACAAGGAAGTGGCCCGCCTGCTCGATGAAAAGCGCGGCGAGCGCGAGGTGTACATGGAGCAACTGCGCGCGCGGCTCGAATCCGACCTGCGCGCCCGCAGCATCAGTGCCACCGTCGCGGGCCGCCCCAAGCACATCTACAGCATCGTCAAGAAGATGCGCGGCAAGTCACTCAACTTCGACCAGGTGTTCGACATCCGCGCGCTGCGCGTGGTGGTGCCCACAGTGAAGGACTGCTACGCCGCTCTGAGCTGGGTGCACGAGCAGTTCAAGCCCATCGTGGAGGAGTTTGACGACTACATCGCCAAGCCCAAACCGAACGGCTACCAGTCACTGCACACCATCGTGCGGGACGACAACGGCAAGCCCATCGAGATCCAGATCCGCACCCAGGCCATGCACGAACACGCCGAGCACGGCGTTGCAGCGCACTGGGCCTACAAGGAGGCGGGCGCCAAAGGTTATGTGGGTGTGTCTGCGACGGGCGAGTACGACGCCAAGATCGCCGTGCTGCGCCAGCTGCTGGCGTGGGAACGGGACCTGGCAGGCGCATTGCCCAACCGGGGTCTGTTCGAGGACCGCATCTACGTGTTGACCCCTGATGCGGCTGTGGTAGAGCTGCCCCAGGGCGCCACCCCGGTGGACTTTGCGTACTCGGTGCACACCAGCCTGGGCCACCGCTGCCGGGGCGCCAAGGTCGATGGCGTGATGGTGCCGCTCAACACGCCCCTGCAGAACGGGCAGACGGTCGAAATCTCCACCGTCAAGGAAGGGCGCCCCTCGCGCGACTGGCTCAATGCCGAGCTGGGTTATCTCACCAGCAACCGTGCCAAGGCCAAGGTGCGTGCCTGGTTCAACGCCCAGGCCACGCACGAGACGGTGGCGCGGGGCCGCGAGGCGGTGGAGAAGCTGCTGCAGCGCGAGGGCAAGACCGCCATCAAGCTCGACGACCTCGCCGTGCAGCTCGGCTTCAAGTCGGCCGACGCATTGTTTGAAGTGGTGGGCAAGGACGAGTTTTCGCTGCGCAATATCGAAACGGTGCTGCGCCCGCCCGAGCCCGTGCTGCAGCCCGACGACTACCTGCTGCTCAAGAAAACGCGCACCAACGATGCGGCCCCCAAGGGCGGTGTGCTGGTGGTGGGGATCGATTCGTTGATGACGCAACTGGCCAAATGCTGCAAGCCCGCGCCGCCGGACACCATCCGCGGCTTTGTCACGCGCGGCAAGGGGGTGAGCGTGCACCGTGCCGACTGCAGCAACTTCCGCGAGATGGCGGCACGCAATGGCGAGCGCGTGATCGAGGTGGAGTGGGGCGTGCCCAAGCCTTCGGCGTCGGCGGCGGTGTACCCGGTAGACGTGGCGGTGGAGGCTGCTGATCGCCAGGGCCTGCTGCGCGACATCTCGGAAGTGTTTGCCCGCGAAAAAACCAATGTGATCGGCGTGCAGACCCAGTCCGTCAAAGGCACGGCCTGGATGACCTTCACGGTGGAGGTGTCTGATTCAGGCAGGCTGAACAAAGTGCTGGGCATCGTGGCCGGGGTGCAGGGCGTTCGGTCGGCCCGCCGCCGTTGAGAGGCGGACGGGCGGGATCTGCGGGCCCGCGCCTTGGCGCTTTGTGTGATTTGTCGCGCGATGGCCCCGAGTGGCTGATTTTTATGGCTATAATCGTGGTCTTGATAACGACAGGCGCGTAGCTCAGCTGGTTAGAGCACCACCTTGACATGGTGGGGGTCGTTGGTTCGAGTCCAATCGCGCCTACCAAGTTTTTGTCTGAAAGAAACCAGCTTTCGGTACCAAAAAAAACTTGGCAACAACACCTCTATCGGTGTTCACGCAGCAAGCCACCGCAAGGTGGCTTTTTCGTTTCTGCTTCTTTCTTCCCTTGCCAGGGGCTGCTGGAGGTGTTGTGCGCTAAAGGCCGCACGGCATACGGCGTCTCACGCATCAGTCGCCCACGCGACACTTTGATGCCCGGCATCATCAGGGTATTCCTTTGCCGCTGCGGCGCGGCAGTCTCCCTAGAATGTGCTGCACTGCAATACATGGGTTTGAGCCCGAGGAGTTCGTTGTGTCCGAACCGAAAAGCGCTGTGTCCAAGTCGGCCCAGCGCGTCATCAAGAAGTACCCCAATCGCCGTCTGTACGACACAGACACCTCCACCTACATCACGCTGGCCGAGGTGCGCCAGTTGGTGATGGACCACCAGAACGTAGTGGTGCGCGACGCCAAGACGGGCGAAGACCTCACGCGCAGCATCCTGCTGCAGATCATTCTGGAAGAAGAGGCCGGCGGTGCGCCCATGTTCACCGAAGCGGTGCTGGCCAACATCATCAGGTTCTATGGCCATGCCATGCAGGGTTTCATGGGCGCGTACCTGGAGAAGAACGTTCAGGCATTCACTGACGTGCAAACCAAGCTGGCCGAGCAGTCGCAAAGCGTGACGCCCGAGATGTGGGCGCAGTTCATGAACCTGCAGTCGCCCATGCTCAAGGGCATGATGGGCAACTACGTCGAGCAATCGCAATCCATGCTCACGCAGATGCAGGAGCAGATGCAAAAGCAGACCGAGCAGATGCTGGGCGCGTTTGGCATCAAGCGATGACCCGCTGAGTGGCCCGCGCGGTGGGGTGGCCCTTGCGCGTGGCTAGCTGGCTTGGGTAACGCCCGTTTCAAGGTTGCGCAGCGGCAAATAGGGCGCTGAATCGGCAGCGCCACCCGCTCCACGCCGGAACTGGGACAATAGGGGGATATGAGCGAAGCAATTGCCCCCACCAAAACACCCAAAGTCGGATTTGTCAGCCTGGGCTGCCCCAAGGCGTTGACCGATTCGGAACTGATCCTCACGCAGCTGAGCGCCGAGGGTTACGAAACCTCCAAGACCTTCCAGGGTGCGGACCTGGTCATCGTCAACACCTGCGGCTTCATTGACGATGCCGTGAAAGAAAGCCTGGACACCATTGGCGAAGCCCTGGCCGAGAATGGCAAGGTCATCGTCACCGGCTGCCTGGGTGCCCGCGCCGGCGAAGATGGCGGCAACATGGTGCGCCAGATGCATCCCAGTGTGCTGGCCGTCACAGGCCCCCACGCCACGCAAGAAGTGATGGACGCCGTCCACCTGAACCTGCCCAAGCCGCACGACCCGTTCGTGGACCTGGTGCCCGGCGGTTTCGGCATCGCGGGCATCAAGCTCACGCCCAAGCACTACGCCTACCTCAAGATCAGCGAGGGCTGCAACCACCGCTGCACCTTCTGCATCATCCCCTCGATGCGCGGCGACCTGGTGTCGCGCCCGATCGGCGATGTGCTCAGCGAGGCCAAGGCCTTGTTTGAAGGTGGCGTGAAAGAGCTGCTGGTGATCAGCCAGGACACCTCGGCCTATGGCGTGGATGTGAAGTACCGCACGGGCTTCTGGGACGGCAAGCCCGTCAAGACCCGCATGCTGGAGCTGGTGCAGACCCTGGGCGAGATTGCCGAGCCTTACGGCGCCTGGGTGCGCCTGCACTACGTGTACCCGTACCCCAGCGTGGACGAAGTGATCCCGCTCATGGCCACGGGCAAGGTGCTGCCTTACCTGGACGTGCCCTTCCAGCACAGCCACCCTGACGTGCTCAAGCGGATGAAGCGCCCCGCCAGCGGCGAGCGCAACCTGGAGCGCATTCTGCGCTGGCGCGAGGCCTGTCCTGAACTGGTCATCCGCAGCACCTTCATTGCGGGCTTTCCGGGCGAGACCGAAGAAGAGTTCCAGCACCTGCTCGACTTTGTGCGCGAGGCGCAGATCGACCGCGCAGGTTGCTTTGCCTACAGCGATGTGACCGGCGCCGCCGCCAACGAGCTGCCCGGCATGCTGCCGATGGAAGTGCGCGAAGAGCGCCGCGCGCGCTTCATGGCGGTGGCCGAAGAGGTGTCGATCGCCAAGCTGCAGCGCCGCGTGGGCGCTACCATGCAGGTGCTGGTGGACCACGCTCCCGCCCTGGGCCGCAAAGGAGGCGTGGGCCGCACCTATGCCGACGCGCCCGAGATCGACGGCACCGTGCAGTTGTTGCCGCCCGAGAAGATCAGCAAGACCATGAAGGTGGGTGAGTTCACCAAGGCGCGCATCGTCGGCGTGCAGGGGCACGACTTGGTGGCGCAGCCCATTTGATTGCTATCTAATTAATAGCAATACGCCCATGGCGCACTAGCGCATGGGCTTGAAACCATCAAAAAAGGCTTCCCGAGGGAAGCCTTTTTCTTTGGGGGATCTCCTGCGAGGGAGATGGGCTGTAAGCCCTTGCTGCCCTTAGACGCGCTTGCGGTATTCGCCGGTGCGGGTGTCGATTTCGATCTTGTCGCCTTGGCTGACGAACAGGGGCACAGGCACTTCAAAGCCGGTGGCGATCTTGGCGGGCTTGAGCACCTTGCCGGACGTGTCGCCCTTGACGGCAGGTTCCGTCCAGGTGATTTCGCGCTCGACGCTGGTGGGCAGTTCGACCGAGATGGCCTTGCCGTCGTAGAACACCACTTCAACGGTCATGCCGTCTTCCAGGTAGTTCAGCGAGTCACCCATGTTTTCGGCTTCCACTTCGTACTGGTTGTACTCGGTGTCCATGCACACGTACATGGGGTCGGCGAAGTAGGAGTAGGTGCACTCCTTCTTGTCCAGGATCACGTTGTCGATCTTGTCGTCGGCCTTGAACACGACTTCGGTGCCGAAGTTGCCGATCAGGCTCTTGAGCTTCATGCGCACGGTGGCTGCACCGCGGCCGCCGCGGGCGTATTCGGTCTTCAGGACCACCATGGGGTCCTTGCCGTGCATGATGACGTTGCCGGCGCGGATTTCTTGAGCGATTTTCATAGCAAGTTGCTTGGGTTGGGGCCGCTCAACGCGCGGGCTGACAAACCACCTGGTTTGCACGCCGATGCATGTTCTGCGGCGAAAGTGCGCGGGGCGTGGGCACTGACATGCCGCACCTGATTTGCGCAAAGCCTCGGATTTTACCGTTTTTCGGCGACAAAGCCCAAAAGTTGCGCCACAAGGTTGTCTTGCGTCAGCAGGCGTGCACGGGCCGCCCGGGTGCAGCGCGTCCACTCGGCCAGGGTGTTGTCGTCGGGCCATTGCAGCGGCGCGGCGTCCAGCCCGTTCCAGGTGGCGTGGAATCGCCGCAGCGACTCAGGGGCTTGCAGCCAGTCCAGAAAGGCCCAGAGCTTGTCGTGGTGGGCGTTGTCATGCTGGGGGTAGATGTGCCACACAAACGCCTGTCCGGCCCACAGTGCGCGCACCAGAGAGTCCTCGCCCCGCACAGCGTTGAAGTCGCAGGCCCACAGCATCTCGTCAAACGCCGCCTGGGGCCGGTGGGGAAGGAAGGACATGGACAGCAGCCCCTGCTGGCCGTGCAGGGGTTGTCGCTCCTGACCGCCCTGGGTCTCGGCCAAGGCGGCCCGCACTGCGGCGGCCGGGCGGCCGGGCGTGACCAGCAACTGGGTGGGCCGCAATGCGCATTGGCGCAGCAGGTCGGCCAGCGCGGGGGGCTCGTAGCAAAACAGCGACACCCAGCGCGTGCCCGGTGTCTCGTCGCCCATGCCAAACTGGGCCCGGTGCTCCGCGCGCCATGCGCTGAGATCAAACGCCTCGCGCTGCTCCATCAAGTGGGGCTCGCGCAGCAGGCCGCCGGTGCCGGCGGTAAAGCCGGGGTAGAAGAACCAGCGCGTCCACCCCGACGCCGGGCCCGACAGGATGGGCGAGGGCAGGCGGTGAGTGCGCTCCACGTAGGCCTCGGCAGACAGGTATTCCAGGTTGATCCAGACAGGTTTTGGGCGTTTTTGGCCAGAAGCGCTAGTGGAATATGCGCGATATGCTATGAATTCGGGAGCAATATCGCAGCCGAACGCCTCCACCATCACGTCGGGTGGCGGTTCGTTCGGGCCCGGCGGCGGCGTGCCCCAGCGTTTTACTTCCACACCGGGGCAGCCCTCCGGGGCCATCCATTCCAGCGCCGATGCATCGTCCACCCACAGGCGCACGCGGTGCCCCAGGCCCGCCAGTTGCGCCACCAGGCGCCAGCACACGCCGATGTCGCCAAAGTTGTCGATCACGCGGCAGAACACGTCCCATTGCAGGGCGGCGAGGGGGCTGTGCATGGTCATGGGGCGGGCGTGGGTGGTTGCGCGCGCAAATGGTCCACCAGCAGCTGCGCCACGCTGGAGAGGGATTCTTCCGAGCGTACGCACAGCATCAGTTGTCGGTGCGCCCACGGCTCGTTCAGCGTGACCACGCGGATGGGCTGCGAGCCCTTGTACAGCGCGGCGCTGCCACGCGGCATCACGCCCACGCCCAGGCCGGCGGCCACCATCAGGCACAGCGCGTCGTAGCTGGTGACCTGCATGCGCAGGCGCAGCGGCAGGCCGGCCTCAGAGGCCGCGCGGGTCAGCTGGTTGTTGATGGCGCTGCCCGGGTGTGCGCCCACAAAGTCGTAGGGCAGGGCGTCGGCCAGCCGGGCCGACTTGCGCCGCGCCAGCGCATGGCCCGTGGGCACCACCAGCACCAGCTCGTCGGTGCGGTAGGGCAGCTGCACCACGCGGTCGCCGTACTGGCCCTGGTTCAGGATGCCCACATCGGCTGCGTTCTCGGCCACGGACTGGGCGATGGCCGTGCTGATCTGCTCCTGCAGCCGTACATCCACCTGCGGGTGCAGCGCCATGAAGCTCTGTAGCTGCGCCGGTAAAAACTGCGTGATGGCCGAGATGTTGGCCACCACCCGCACATGGCCGCGCACGCCCGCGCCGTAGTCGCGCATCTGGCTGGCCATGCCGTCCAGGTCATTGAGCACACCGCGCGCCAGGTTCAGCAGCGCGTAGGCGGCGGCGGTGGGCTCGGTGCCCTTGTTGCTGCGGGTGAACAGCGCCACGTGCAAGGCGTCTTCCAGGTCGGCCAGGCGGCGGCTCACGGCCGATGCGGCAATGTGCTCGCGCGCGGCGGCGGCGGCGATGGTGCTTTCTTCCATCACGGCCACAAACAGGCGCAGGGAGACGGGGTCGAGTTTCATGGGGTGCCGATGGTAACAAGCATGCCTGCTTGCCATGCCGGTTTGCGATGGTGGCTTGTTGCTTGAGCGTTTTGCAGGCGGGCCGCGGGTGCGCATCATTGCGGCCCAGCATCACCGCCTTTAGGAGACACATAGTTCCATGGATTCCATTGCTTCCCTCGCCGCCTTGCAAGGCGTGCGTGTCATCGAAATGGGCCAGCTCATTGCCGGGCCGTTCTGCGGCAAGACGCTGGGCGAGTTTGGCGCCGATGTGATCAAGATCGAAGCCCCCGAGACCGGCGACCCCCTGCGTAACTGGCGCCTGATCAAGGAAGGCACCTCCGTCTGGTGGCAGGTGCAGTCGCGCAACAAGCGCTCCGTGGCGCTGGACCTGCGCCAGAAGGAAGGCCAGGACATCGCCCGCCAGCTCATTGCTGAAGCCGACGTACTGGTCGAGAACTTCCGCCCCGGCACGCTCGAAGGCTGGGGCATGTCGCCCGAGGAGCTGCACCAACTCAACCCCGGCCTCGTGATGCTGCGCATCTCCGGCTACGGCCAGACAGGGCCCTACCGCGACCTGCCGGGCTTTGGCGCGATTGGCGAGGCCATGGGCGGCCTGCGCCACCTGACGGGCGAGCCCGGCCGCGTGCCTGTGCGGGTGGGGGTGTCGATTGGCGACACGCTGGCGGCGCTGCACGGCACTATCGGGGTGCTCACGGCGCTGTACCACCGCAAGGTCAACGGCGGCAAAGGCCAGGTGATTGACGTGGCACTGCACGAGGCGGTGTTCAACGTGATGGAAAGCCTGATCCCCGAATACAGCGCCTTTGGTGCCGTGCGCGAGGCGGCGGGCAGTGCGCTGCCCGGCATTGCCCCCAGCAACGCCTACCCCTGCACGGATGGCTGGGTGCTGGTGGCGGGCAACGGCGACAGCATTTTCAAGCGGCTGATGGATGCGATTGGCAGGCCCGACCTGGGTGCTGCGCCGGACCTGGCCAACAACACCGGCCGCGTGGCCCGCGTGGAAGAGATCGACGCCGCCATTGGTGCCTGGAGCGCGCAGCGCACCGTGCAGCAGGTGCTGGATGCATTGGGCGCCGCCCGCGTGCCCGCTGGCAAGGTCTACACCGCCAAGGATATTGCCGAAGACCCGCACTACCGTGCCCGCGACATGCTGCTGACCCAGCAGACGCGTGACGGCTACAGCGTGGAGGTGCCGGGCATCGTGCCCAAACTCTCGGCCACGCCGGGCACCATCCGCAGCAGCGCGCCGCACCTGGGTGATGACACCGATGCGGTGCTGGCAGAAACGGGGCTCAATGCTGAGCAGATTGCGTTGCTGCGCAGCAAAGGAGTTGTGCAATGAACGTACCCAGCACCGTTTGGCAAGGCGCAGGCCGCCGCATCCACATGCAGGAAGTGGGCCTGCGCGACGGACTGCAGATGGAAAAGGCCTTCGTGCCCACCGAAGACAAGATCGCGCTGTGCAATGCGCTGTCGGCGGCAGGGCTGTCCAAGATCGAGGTGACTTCATTCACATCGCCCACCGCCATCCCCGCGCTGAAAGACGCCGAGATCGTGATGCGCGAGATCACGCGCCGCCCTGGCACGGTCTACACGGCGCTGGTGCCCAACCTGCGCGGAGCAGAGCGCGCCATCGAGTCGCGCACGGACGAGCTGAACCTCGTCATGTCGGTCAGCGCCACGCACAACCTGGCCAACCTGCGCATGACGCAGGAACAGTCGTTCGCGGCGCTGGCGCAGGTGGTGGCCCTGGCGCAGGGCGCCAACGTGGCGGTGAACGTGTCGCTGTCGTGCGTGTTCGGCTGCCCCATGGAAGGCGATGTGGCCCAGGCCGATGTGTTCGGCTGGGTGCAGCGCTTTGTGGACCTGGGGGTGCGCGGCATCACGCTGTGCGACACCACGGGCATGGCCTACCCCACGCAGGTGCACCAGCTCACGGCGGCAGCCCGCGCGCGCTGGCCGGGGGTGGAGTTCACCCTGCATTTCCACAACACGCGCGGCATGGGGCTGGCCAATGTGCTGGCGGCCATTGACGCAGGCGCAGACCGGTTCGATGCCTCGCTGGGCGGCCTGGGCGGCTGCCCCTATGCACCCGGTGCCAGCGGCAATGTGTGCAGTGAGGAGATCGTGCATGCGCTGGCGCTGATGGGCTATGACACGGGGGTGGATCTGGCACAACTGTTGGCCGCTGCGCAGCAACTGCCTGCGTTGATTGGCCACGACATTCCCAGCCAGATCGCCAAGGCGGGCCCGCGCCTGGCGCTGCACCCGGTGCCTGCCGATTTCGAGGCAATCCGCGAAAGAGCGCTGGCCCGCTGAATGCGGGCGAGCCTGCATTCATACATAACACCAGGAGACAAAAGCCATGACATTTCAAACGACGCTGTCCCGCCGCATCTTTACCGCCGCCGTGTTGTGCTCCGCTGCCTTCGCAGCCGGCGCGCAGGACAAATACCCCTCCAAGCCCATCACCGTGGTGGTACCCCAGGCTGCGGGTGGCGCCAACGACGCCATTGCGCGCGTGGTGGCGCAAAAACTCAGCGAGCAGCTGGGCCAGAGCGTGATCGTGGACAACCGCCCTGGCGCGGGCGGCACGCTGGCCACCGGCGCCACGGCCCGTGCGCGCAATGATGGCTACACGCTGCTGCTCACGGCTGACAGCGCCCATGTGATCGGCCCTGCGCTGTACAAGAACCCGGGCTTTGACCCGGTGAAGGACTTTGCACCCGTGGCGCCCGTGGCCACGGCGGGCTATGTGCTGGTGGCTCATCCGTCCTTCCCGGCCAACACCGTGGCCGAAATGGTGGCTTTGGCCAAGGCCAGCCCCGGCAAATATGCGATTGCCTCGGCGGGCAACGGCACGCTGAACCACCTGATTGGCGAGATGCTGCAAAAGGCTGCGGGCATCCAGCTGCAGCACATCCCGTACAAGGGTTCGGCGGCAGCCGCTACCGACGTGGTGGGCGGGCAAGTGCCGCTGTCGGTGCAAAGCCTGCCGTCAGCCATTGCGTTCATCAAGGCAGGCAAGCTTAAGGTGCTGGGTGTGGTCAATGAAAAGCGCGTGGCCGCGCTGCCCGATGCGCCCACCATCGGCGAGACTATCAAGGGCTTTGGCCAGGCGCCGTGGTATGCGCTGTTTGCCCCGGCCGGTACGCCCGCGCCCATCGTGGCGCAGCTGCAGGCCGAGGTGGCGCGCGCGCTGGAGCACAAGGACGTGGTGGACAAGCTGGCCACCGTGGGCTGCGAGCCCTTCAAGGGTACGGCGGCGCAGCTGGCGGCGCTGGTGCAGTCCGACCTGCCCAAGTGGAGCCGCGTGGTCAAGGACACGGGCGCCACGGTCGATTGACCGGGCGCTTTCTCAGTGCCTTCCTGCTTCTCGCTACCCAGATTTTTGACAACAACGACAACGACGGAGACATCCCTTCATGAAAACCACCCGCAAGCAGTTCACCACCCTGGCCCTGGCCGCACTGGCCACCGGCTTCATCGGCCACGCAGCGGCGCAGGGCGCCTACCCGACCAAGAACGTGACCCTGGTGGTGCCCACCGCCGCAGGCGGCACCACCGACCTGTCGGCCCGCATGCTGGCGCAAGCCCTGGCGCCGGTGCTGGGCCAGTCGGTCATCGTGGACAACAAGGGCGGGGGCAACGGCAACATTGCTGCCAGCGCCGTCAAGCGGGCCGAGGCCGATGGCTACACGCTGCTGATGCAGTACTCGGGCTACCACGTCATCTCGCCCCACATCACCAAGCAAAAGCAGTGGGAGCAGGGTGACTTTCAACCCGTGGCCAACGTCATCTCGGCCCCGCAGATCATCGTGGTGCGTGCTGACCTGCCGGTGAAAACGCTGCCCGAGCTGATCGCCTACGCCAAGGCCAATCCCGGCAAGCTCAACTACGCCTCGTCGGGCAACGGCTCGCTGCAGCACGTGACCGGTGCCATGCTGGAGCAGCAGGGCGCCATCAAGATGGTCCATGTGCCCTACAAGGGCACAGGCCCCGCGCTGCAGGACCTGCTGGGCGGCCAGGTGGACCTGACCTTTGGCACTGCACCGCCGTTCATGCCCCACATCGCCAGCGGCAAGCTGCGCGTGCTGGCCGTGACGGGCAAGCAGCGCCTGCCCAGCCTGCCTGATGTGCCCACCACAGCCGAGGCGGGCTACCCCAAGGTCGATGCCACCTCGTGGTTTGCGGTGTTTGCCCCCGCCGCCGTGCCCAAGGCCGTGGTGGACAAGCTCACGGCCGACATCCGCGCCGTGGTGCAGAACGCGGCCTTCCAGCAAAAGGCGCAGGAGCAGGGCGCCACGGCCGACTACCAGACCCCGGCGCAGCTGGGTGACAAGGTGAAGGCCGATCTGGCCAACTGGGCGCAGGTGGTGAAGACCTCGAAGATCGAGGCGGAGTGATCAGGGTGCAGAGGTTTTGATCAAAATGGCTTCTAGCGCTTGTTAGATAAGCGCTGGCAGCTATTTATTTGATAGTGAATGGGCAAGGCCGTGCCCGAGGCCACAATACGCGCCATGTCCCATTCCGAAGAACTCCTGGCGCAGGTGGCTGCGCTGCCCGCGCTGCCGGGCGTGTACCGCTATTTCGACGCGCAGGATGCGCTGCTGTACGTGGGCAAGGCGCTCAACCTCAAGCGCCGGGTGTCCAGCTACTTCCAGAAGAACCATGGCGGCACCCGCATCGGCCACATGGTCAGCAAGATCGTGCGCATGGAGACCACGGTGGTGCGCTCCGAGGCCGAGGCGCTGCTGCTGGAAAGCAACCTCATCAAGACGTTGAACCCCAAGTTCAACATCCTGTTCCGCGACGACAAGAGCTACCCCTATCTCAAGATCACCGGCACGCCGGGCGCCCACACACGGGGCGATGCACCGGGGCAGGTGTTTCCGCGCATGGCTTACTACCGGGGCGCGGTCGATAAAAAGCACCGCTACTTCGGTCCATACCCCAGCGCCTGGGCCGTCAAGGAAACCATCCAGCTGCTGCAAAAGGTCTTCCGGCTGCGCACCTGCGAAGACACGGTGTTTGCCAATCGCACACGGCCCTGTCTGCTGTACCAGATCAAGCGCTGCACCGGGCCCTGCGTGGACCTGATTTCGCCCGAGGCCTATGCCGCTGACGTGTCGCACGCCGAGGCGCTGCTGCGCGGCGAAACGCAGGAGCTGCTGCAGGCGATGGAGGTGCGCATGATGGCGCATTCGGACAAGCTCGAATTTGAGCAGGCGGCCGAGGTGCGCAACCAGATCCAGGCGCTGTCGCGCGTGCTGCACCAGCAGTCCATCGAGACGGTGGATGACAAGGATGTGGACATCCTGGCCGTGCGCGTACAAGGCGGCCGCGCCTGCGTCAACCTGGCCATGGTGCGCGGTGGCCGCCACCTGGGGGATAGGCCGTACTTTCCGGTGCATGTTGAAGATGCGGCGGCGGTGTTTGAGGAAGAGGGTGGCGATGGCGCAGACGAGGCGGTGGCCACCCCGTCTCGCCCCGCGCGCCCGGTGGAGGCGCTGGTACTCGAAGCCTTCATCGCCCAGCACTACATTGGCGTGCCCGTGCCGCCGTTGCTGGTGACCAGCGTGCCCGTGGACAAAGCATTGCTCGACGCGCTGACCGAACAAAGTGGCCTGCGTGTGAACGCCATCCACCAGCCCCGCGAACAGCGCCGTGCCTGGCTCGACATGGCGCAGAAGAACGCTGACCTGCAACTGGCGCGGCTGCTGGCCGAAGAAGGCTCGCAGCAGGCCCGCACGCGGGCGCTGGCCGAGGCGCTGGATTTGCCGCCCGAAGACCTGGAGCAGCTCACCATCGAGTGTTTCGACATCTCGCACACGGCGGGCGAATCCACCCAGGCGTCGTGTGTGGTGTTTCACCACCACAAGATGCAGAGCAGCGAATACCGCCGCTACAAGATCGAAGGCATCACCGGCGGCGACGACTATGCCGCCATGCGCCAGGTGCTCACGCGCCGCTACAGCAAGGTGGTGGAGGCGCAGCGCGAGGAGGGCGGCATCGACTATGCGCAATCGCCCGAGGCGCAAGCCGCAGCCCGGCCCAAGGGCCAGGCGCGTTTGCCCGACCTGGTGCTCATCGACGGCGGCAAGGGGCAGGTGGGCGTGGCGCGTGAGGTGTTCACGGCACTGGGGCTGGACCTGACCCGCATCGTGGGGGTCGAGAAGGGCGAGGGCCGCAAAGTGGGGCTGGAAGAGCTGGTGTTTGCCGATGGGCGCGAGAAGGTGTACCTGGGCAAGGACTCGGCCGCGCTGATGCTGGTGGCGCAGATCCGCGATGAGGCGCACCGCTTTGCCATTACCGGCATGCGCGCGGCGCGCGCCAAGGTGCGGGTGGGCGGTGGGCAGCTTGAGGAAATTGCGGGGGTTGGCCCCAAGAAGCGCGCGCGGCTGCTGCAGCGGTTTGGCGGGGTGCGCGGCGTGGCTGCGGCCAGTGTCGAGGACCTGGCCACTGTCGATGGCATCTCGCGCGAGTTGGCAGAAGAAATTTACAAGGCCCTGAGATAGGCCCCGCACAGTTCCACGGCCGCGCCGTGACACAATCGCCGCCATGTTCTGGACTATCCCCACCTTGATGACCTGGACGCGCATCGTCGCGATACCTTTGATCGTGGGGGTGTTCTACGCACCGCTGGACCCGGCCACGCGCAATCTCATCGCCACCGTGATGTTCGTGGTGTTCGCGGCCACCGACTGGCTGGACGGCTACCTGGCCCGCAAGCTCAACCAGACCTCGTCCTTCGGTGCTTTCCTGGATCCGGTGGCCGACAAGTTTCTGGTGTGTGCGTCGCTCCTGGTGCTGGTGCACTTGCAACGTGCCGACGTGTTTGTGGCCCTCATCATCATCGGCCGCGAGATCGCGATTTCGGCCCTGCGCGAGTGGATGGCGCAGATCGGCGCCAGCAAGAGCGTGGCCGTGCACATGATCGGCAAGGTCAAGACCACGGTGCAGATGCTGGCCATCCCCTTTCTGCTGTACGACGGGCGCCTGTTTGGCGTGATCGATACCGGCGTGTGGGGCACCTGGCTCATCTGGGCCTCGGCGGTGCTTACCGTCTGGTCGATGGTGTACTACCTGCAGAAGGCGTTGCCCGAGATCCGGGCACGCGTCAAATAGTTTTCAAGTCTTTGATGCCTGGAGCGCTGGATGAATAAGCGCAGGCAGCTATATTTTCAGGAGCATCTGAATGGCGAAGCATCGCATTGCAGTCATTGCCGGTGACGGCATTGGCAAAGAGGTCATGCCCGAGGGCCTCCGCGTTCTGGACGAGGCCGCCCGCAAGTTTGGCATTGACCTGCATTTCGACCACTTCGACTTTTCGAGCTGGGACTACTACGAAAAGCACGGCAAGATGCTGCCCGACAACTGGAAGGACCAGATCGGCGGCCATGAGGCCATCTACTTCGGCGCGGTGGGCTGGCCCGACAAGATCGCCGACCATGTCTCGCTCTGGGGCTCGCTGCTGCTGTTCCGCCGCGAGTTCGATCAGTACATCAACCTGCGCCCCGCGCGCCTCATGCCAGGCGTGATCGCCCCTGTGGTGCGCCGTGACGGCAGCCCGCGCCTGCCGGGCGAGATCGACATGCTGATCGTGCGCGAGAACACCGAAGGCGAATACTCCAGCATCGGTGGCCGCATGTACGAAGGCACTCCGCGTGAGATCGTGATGCAGGAGACAGTGATGTCGCGCCACGGCGTGGACCGCGTGCTGAAGTTTGCGTTTGAACTGGCCCAGTCGCGCCCCAAGAAGCACCTGACCAGCGCCACCAAGTCCAACGGCATCGCCATTACCATGCCCTACTGGGACGAGCGCGTGGCCGATATGGCCAAGGCCTACCCCGATGTGAAGGTGGACAAGTTCCACATCGACATCCTCACCGCCCACTTCGTGCAGCGGCCCGACTTCTTTGATGTGGTGGTTGCCAGCAACCTGTTCGGCGACATCCTCTCGGACCTGGGACCTGCGTGCACCGGCACCATCGGCATCGCGCCCAGCGCCAACCTCAACCCCACGCGCACCATGCCGTCGCTGTTTGAGCCGGTGCATGGCTCGGCGCCCGACATCGCGGGCAAGGGCATCGCCAACCCCATCGGGCAGATCTGGTGCGGCGCAATGATGCTGGACTTCCTGGGTTATCGCGCCGCGCATGACGCCGTTCTGGCCGCTATCGAAGCCGTGTTGCAACCCGGCAGTGGTGCTCCGCGCACCCCGGACCTGGGCGGCACGGGCAGCACGCAGGACGTGGGCAAAGCCATCGCTCAGGCACTCGCTGCTCGTTGAGTACGGCTGGCTGCGGGGTGTCAATACGGAGTGCTGCCGATACGGCGTGTTTGAGACAAAAACCCCCGCCAAGCCCTGTCGCAGCGTGAAATACGACTAGAATTCAAAACAACGCTGACGCAAAACAGCGTGTTGTATTGACACTCTGAAACTCGATGGCTTTAATCTGATGCAGCAGCCACTGCTGTGTATGCCAGTCATTCCCCCGCCCGTTCTCCACCAGCCCACGGCTGTGCTTTCAGGCGTGTGAAGACCAGATATCCTCGAGACATTCCATTAACTCTTTTCCGAGAGGCTTCTTGTGAACAAAACCGAATTGATTGAGCACATCGCTACCAACGCCGACATCTCCAAGGCCGCTGCTGCGCGTGCACTGGAATCCACGATCGAGGCTGTCAAGAAGACTCTCAAGAAGGGCGGCACCGTGTCGCTCGTCGGTTTCGGTACCTTCGCTGTGGGCAAGCGTGCTGCCCGTACCGGTCGCAATCCCCGTACTGGCGCTACGATTAAAATCAAAGCTGCTAAAGTTCCGAAGTTCCGTCCTGGCAAGGCATTGAAAGATGCCTTGAACTGAGGATCAGTTTAGGTGGGGTCCTTAGCTCAGTTGGTAGAGCGGCTCCTTTACACGGAGTAGGTCGGCGGTTCGAGACCGTCAGGACCCACCATCACCGAACAAAGGCGAACGCAAGTTCGCCTTTTGTTTTTTGCCTTCTGAAAGATCGACCATGTTTGAATCCATCCGCAAGCACTCCAAGATCGTGATGATCTTCTTGTTCTTGCTGATCATTCCTTCGTTTGTGCTGGTAGGCATCGACCGCAACTATTTCTCTGAAAAGAGCCCTGTGGTAGCCCGTGTCGATGGCAACAACATCAACCAGACGGACTGGGACAATGCCCATCGCATGGAGACAGACCGCATTCGCGCCCAGTCTCCCTCGGTCGATCCCAAGTTGCTGGACTCTCCCAGCGCCCGGTATGCCACGCTGGAGCGCCTGGTGCGTGACCGTGTGCTGGCGGCTGCCGCGCAAAAGATGCACCTTGTGACCAGCGATGCGCGTCTGGCCCGCAGCCTGCAGGAGATTCCCGCCATTGCGGGACTCAAGCGCCTGGACGGTACGCTGGACGCCGATGCCTATCGCGCACTGGTCGCTGCTCAAGGCCTGACGCCCGAAGGTTTCGAAGCCAATGTGCGCCGCGACATCTCGGTGAACCAAGTGATGGGTGGAGTGATGAGCTCCGCGTTTGGCTCCGATGCGCAGGTCAAACTCGCGCTCGACGCTTTGTATGAGCGCCGTGAGATCCAGGTGGCCCGATTCAACGCTGCCGACTTCGCCAGCAAAGTCACCCCGACAGATGCAGACCTGGAGGCCTACTACAAGGCCCATCCCGCCCTGTTCCAGCAACTGGAACAGGCAGCCATCGAATACGTGGTGCTGGATCTCGACAGCGTGCGGGCGTCCATCACCCTGGGTGAAGACGACCTGCGTACTTACTATAAAGAGAATGTGGCTCGCATTACGGCGAAGGAAGAGCGCCGCGCCAGCCACATCCTGGTAAACGCTCCCAAGGATGCATCCGCCGCGGACCGCGAGAAGGCCAAGGCCCGTGCCACTGAACTGCTGGCCCAGGTGCGCAAGGCTCCCGGCAGCTTTGCTGATGTGGCCAAGAAATCCTCTGACGACAAGGGCTCGGCCGTTGCGGGCGGAGACCTGAACTTCTTTGCCCGGGGTGCGATGGTCAAGCCCTTTGAAGAAGCTGCGTTTGCGCTGAAAAAGGGCGAAATCAGTGATCTGGTGGAAACCGAGTTTGGTTATCACATCATCCAGCTCACCGACATCAAGACACCCCGCCAGCCCAGCTTTGAAGAACTGCGCCCCACCATGGAAGCAGAGCTCAAGCAGCAGCAGGCGCAGCGCAAGTTTGCCGAGGTGGCAGAGTCCTTCACCAATGGTGTGTATGAGCAGGCAGACAGCCTCCAGCCCGTGGCCGACAAGCTCAAGCTGAAGATCCAGACTGCCAAGGGCGTGACCCGGACCCCTGCCGCAGGTGCCAAGGGCACTCTGGCCAACGCCAAGTTCCTCGAAGCACTTTTTGCTACCGACTCGCTGCAGAACAAGCGCAACACCGAGGCGGTGGAAGTGGGCCCCAGCCAGATGGCTGCCGGTCGTGTGACCACCTACACCCCTGCATTGACACTGCCCTACGACGAAGTGAAGGCCCGTGTTCGCACCTTGTATGTGGCTGAGAAATCTGCCGAACTCGCACGCAAGGAGGGCGAGGCCAAGCTCAATGCATGGAAGGCTGCCCCATCTTCTGCCACAGGCTTGGCCGCAGCGACCGAAGTCTCCCGCGAACAGACCCAGAACCTGCCGCGTGCCCTGATCGACGCCGCACTGCGGGCTCCCTCCGAAACGCTGCCAGGCTGGACGGGGGTGGATTTGGGCGCTGCGGGTTATGCCGTGGTCAAGGTCAACCGCGTCGTGCCGCGCCAGGCACCGGATGCGCAGCGTGCGCAGCAGGAGCGCCAACAATACGTGCAGTGGTTGGCCACGGCCGAAGGGCTGGCGTACTATGAACTGCTCAAGCAGCGCTTCAAGGTGCAGATCAAGGCACCACGTCCTGAGGCAGCGGCAACAGTGACTGCAGAAAATTAAGCGATTTGATGTCCGGGGCCAAAATCCCGGGCTATAATACAAAGCTACGGTGGCTGTAGCTCAGTTGGTAGAGTCCAGGATTGTGATTCCTGTTGTCGTGGGTTCGAGCCCCATCAGCCACCCCAAATAAAACGGCGCCCCTCTTAGCAGGGGCGCTTTGTTTTTTATAGCGCACTGGATGCGCATATAGCCCGAATTTCCCACCGTGGGAAATTAGAGCGACTTTCGGCGGGCCTCACGGCTGCGTTCGTACACCCTGGCAGTGGTCCCCGGATCGGCGTGCATGTCGGGCAATTCCTTGAACCGCAGCTTGTAGTAGGTGGCGTAGTGCGCCCGCAGGTCGTGGAACGTAAAGCGTTCGGCCACCACCTTCTCGGCCAGGGCTTTCGTCATCAGCCGCCCCCACATCGTCTTGAAGCCCGATTCTGAATATGGGTTGCCAGTCTTTGGCGCACGGAACACAGCCCCCAATGGGTTGTACCCCGGCAGGGCGCGCATCCTGTCGAACACCGCCCGCAGGGCATCCCCCATCTCGATCAGCTCTCGGCGCTCCCGGCCTCGCTGCTTGGCGCGCATCAGGCGTACTATTTCCTCATCCACCTGCGGCCAGTGCAGGGTGCGGAACTCAATGCGCCGACTGCCTGCCAAGGCCGCAAACTGGGCCATGCTGACCAACACTACGGCGCTCGGGCCTTGCTGTAGCGCCCATGCCACAAACGGCTCCAGTTCGTGATGTTCCACCAGGCGGGTGCGTGACTGCTCTTTGTTCCGTCTGACCTCTTTGCAGGGGTTGCGGTCAATCTCCCCGCGCTCCACGGCTAGATTGCACAGGTTGGACAGCAATGCAACTTCCCGATTGGCGACCACTGGCGCATCGGCACGGTACATGCGCAGGTAGCGGGCAATGTCCGCAGGCTTGATGGCCCCCACAATGCCGCGCTCAAACACCTTGGACAAACGCCCCCAATAATCTGCATAGTCTCTCCGGGTGGTGTCCCCAAGGTCCAGATAAGCGTGTGATGCTTTGTAAATCCGCCAGAGCTGCCCCATCGTGCCGGTGTCTGGTGCTTTACTGTTCATGTCCAGCACTTGGCGTATGGCTTTGGTCTTGTCCGTGCCCAGGTTGATCGGCTTGCCACCCCTTGGGTGGTAACGGTAGGTGACGGTTTTGCCGTCCTTGTGCGGGCGGGCCTCCATGAGTGGCAGCAAGCCTAGGGCGCTGGCCCGGTCGCGTGGTCTTGTCATCCTGTCCCCCAGTTCAAACCGGTGTCATTGCTGGCCGGTGTTTCTGCAGACTGCAAGCGCGCGAGCATATCCCTGGTGACGATTGGGCGCCCATCAGGGCGGCGCTTGATCTCGCACCCCAACAACTCGCGCAGGTGGCGCACTTGGGCGGCTCCTTGCTTGATAGGCTTGGTCAGCTCGCCCACTTCTTCATCGGTGAGTGCTATGGTCATGGTTTCTTTCCTCCCTGCCGCTTCCGCAGCCAGGTGAAGTGCGGCGGATCTCCCGCCTGTTGATATGCAGTCCACAGAGCAGCGCCATCCGCGCACCGCTCCCTTGAACCAGGGGCAGTGCCAGCGGCGCGGCATGTGGGGCAGTTGGAGTGGTGGAGCTGGTAACCCTTGTCTGCGGCTGACCAGTCGGGCGGGGTGGTCATGGGGTGGGGAAGCCGTCCCAAGTGCGGCCATCGAGCAGGCGACCGGCGGCTTTCTTGCCGACGCGGCGGATCTCGTTTCGCGTCCGGCCGCCGTCGGTGCTGATGGCGACATAGTGGTCAGCGGTAACGCCGTCAAGCGTGACGCTACAAAGGTTGCCGGGTATGCGCGTGGACTCAGGATGCACTGGCGACGTTCCGACAGACGCCCACTCTCCCCATTGCTTGAACAGGAACGGCACGCCAGCGGCCTCGCACTGGTCGCGCAGGCTGCGGGCCCAGTCGGGGTGCATGGGGCGCGCACCGGGGCCGCTCTCGCCGCCGACGATCACCCAGTCCAGCGCTGGAACATCGTCGGCAGGCTCACCCTCATCGTTCACGCAGTTGGTCGTTCCCTTGAGCGGGTAAATCACGGCGTCACCGCCGAAGACATCAATGCTCGTCAGATCAACAGGGCCCAGCAGCGGCTCCATGCTCAGGAACCGCACGCGCGCAGGCACCTGCAGCAGCTTGGGGATGTCGCGATCAGCCTCGGCCTGGTTCACGATGGTGGCGCCGATCCAGACATTGGGGTAGTGCTTGTCGAAGTCGAACGGCACGGGCAGCATGTTGCCCACATTGCCGATGCGCTTGGTCAGCAGCAGCCAGTCCAGATTCGGTGTGGCGGCGATCAGCTCGAACAGGTCAGCGCGCCACTGTGGATCCACCGCGTTGTCGAACACATCGGCCAGGGATGCGCAGAAAACCCGCTGGCGGCGGCCGTGCTGGGCCATGAAGGCATCGGCCTGGGCATTCCAGCGCAGCGGCATCTTCCAGTTGGCTGACTTGGTACGCACACGCTCATTGCCAGGGCCCCAAACGGCCACGCCCATGCGCTTGTCCATGAGGTTTTCGGCATAGCAGTGGTCGCACCCGGGGCCCACCTTGGTGCAGCCAATCCAGGGGTTGAAGGTGTGGTCCGTCCACTCGATTTTGGTGTTTTCGGCCATGGTGGCTCCAGAATGAAAAAGCCCCGCATGAGCGGGGCTGGTTGTGGGGTTGGTGCCTGTCAGGCGGTGGGTGGCGCGAGGCGGGTGCGGGCGGCAGTTATTGCCGCGCTGACACCGGCATGGTTGTAGTCGGCCGACTCCAGCGCCTCCAGCATCTGCCGTATCAGCGCTTCGTCGTCCTTGCGGACCTCGGCCAGCAGGCTTTCTAACCCCGCCACTGAAAACCCGAAGGCCGGGTTCTGTGTGTCTGCGCGGTTGCGGTAGCTCAGTGCGCCGTGGCGCTTTGCCAGCGATTCCAGCGCGTCGATCTGTTCAGGTGTCAGCGCCATGCTGTCCTCCTTTTCTTGCCGAAACGATCAGCCACACAGCGGCGATGTTCCAAACTGCCAAGATGAAAAGCGAAGCTGCCAACCAAATCAAGGCTTTGATTTCTTCGACGTTACAGGCCATGCTGGCCTCCTTTGATGCCGTGGTGTTGCTCTGCGAAGCGCACACCAGCCATGAACGCCTGCACAAACTGATGAATGCCCGGGGTGCGGCAGAACGCATCCAGAGCCTCATCGTGTGTCAGCGGCACCGCCCCGGCCTGCGCCTGAGTGGGCTGCGGTGTGCGTGTGTTCCATGCAGCAACGGCATCGGCCTTTGCAATCTCTGGTGTCTTGCGGACGGCCATCTTGTGCGCACAGGCGGAGTGGCGACCGCAATAGCAGGCAATTGCGTAGAAGAACTGCGTGCCGTCGATGTTGTCTGGGCGCTCGATGGTGGTCGGCGCACCGCCGCAAAACGGGCACGGCAGTAGTTCTGTCGGTTCAGTCATGGTTTGCTCCTTGCTTGCGGGCGGCGATGGCTGAATCAATGGCCTTTGCCACATCGAATAGGCAGGAGTCGCAAAGATCGAATTTGCGGGTTGCGTCCGCGCAGGCGTGGCCGTGCATGTCCAAGGCGTGGGCGTTGAGCGTCAGCTTGCCCTCTTGGCGAGAGTTCTGCGCATCAATCGTGACGCCGCAGCCGTCGCAGGTTTTGATGATCTGCGCGGGAATGGTCTTGGTGCTCATGGTTTCTCCAGCGGGCCAAGAGGCCACGGGTCAACGATTTCTGTGATTTCGGTCATGGCGTCGTGGGCGGTGGGCCCATCTGGGGGCAGGTATCGCTGCACCACTGACAGCACCTTGCGCAGTGCTTGCTCGGCCACCATTCCCTCTGGGGGAGAGGGGTGGGAGTAGAGTGATTGAGCCTCGTATCCGGTCCACCGTTGCGGCGCGCGCAGTACCATGTCGTGGGCCTCCTTGGTGCAGTCCTCCCAGTTGCCATTGGCTCCACTGCGATAGCGCCATGCCACTGGCTCACTCCCCGCATTTGCTGCGAGGGAGGCGACAACCTTTGCACGGGCTTCTGCGGTCTTTGCGTTGTACGTGTGGCATCCGCCGATGTGGCGCGCTTCCGCGTAGGCATCGACCAACGCCATCAGGTCGCGCTCCTTGCTGTCTGTTTTATCGGTCATGGTTTTCCAATCAAATCAGGTCGTGGCGCCTGATAAATAAGCGCCGGTAGCTATGAATTTCGCAGCGCAGGTCCAGAAACGAAAGAGCCCGCTGGGTTGCGGGCTCTGTGGGGTGGGGGTGCTGCTCAGGCGACCTGTTCAATCGTCTGGATGTTTTTCAGGTTGATGACTTCGCCGCCGTCGCACTTCACGCGCGCAGTGGCCAAGCGGTACGCCTCCTGGTGCTCGCCGTAGGAAACTTGGCGCAGCTGGAATTCGTGGGCAATAACCAGCATGCGTATGGACTCCAGCTCAGTGGCGCGCAGCGCGCCCGACTTCCAGCCTTGTGGGCTGTCCTGGCGCGTGCCGATTTCTTCCAGGGCATCCAGTGCCGCTTTCAGATCGGATCTCAGGCCCTTGACCACGCCGCCGTCCTCGATGGCCATGCCCACGTTCACCAGGGTGCACAGGCGCAGCCAGTCCTTGAAGTTGCCTTTGCCCACACGGAAGGCCTCCACCGCCCGGCGGCTGGGCACGATGTAGTGCTCAATCTCCGGCGTGGTGAGCTTGGTGGCGTTGCGAATGGCCACGTTCACCGGAGAATCCGGTAGGTCCGTGACGAACTTCATCCACTCGGGTTGCTTACCCTTTGCGGCAAGTCGGCGCAGCTGGCGGTTCACGGCCGCCCCCGATACTGCAGTTCCTTGCCCTCGTACCGCCCGCGCATGGTGCTGTTCAGGTGCGGGATGGTTGGGTGGTCGCGCAGGGTGATGCGCTCTTTCTCGCGCTGGGCCTCCCACTTGGTCTGTGGGACTGGGTTGGACAGGGCGAAGCCTGCGGGTTTTTTGGGGGTGGTCATGGTGTAAAAAAGCCCGCACTTGGCGGGTGGCTTTGGTTGTTAGGCGAACAAGGGGCCAACTACGTCGGCTATTCGGGCATCCTGCAGTGGTTGGTATGCGGGGTTCAGCTCGCACCCCAGGTACTGGCGGCCATGCTGCAGCGCTACGGCGGCAGTGGTGCCGCTTCCCATGAACGGGTCCAGCACAATGTCGCCAACTCGAGATCCCGCAAGAATGCAGGGTTCAATCAGCGCGGGAGGAAACGTTGCGAAGTGGGCGCCTTTGTAGGGGCGCGTGGCCACTGTCCAGACACTGCGGCGGTTTCGCATCGCCCCCTCCCAAGGCACTGAGCCAGCCTGGTGGCGGCTGTCACCCGGCAGCCCTGGACGTGGTTTGCGTGCCAAGTTCCCAGAGCGGCGAGCAACCGCTTTCATGGTGCCGTTGGTCTTTCCCGGAACCCTATCGCTTCCGGCTTGTTGCTCGAGATCCTGGGACAAACGCGCAACCGTGCTCGCTGCAACCTGTTCCATCACCGCTTCTTGGTCGTAGAAGTAGCGCTCCGACTTCGACAGCAGAAACACATACTCATGCGCTTTGGTGCAACGGTCGGTGACGCTCTCGGGCATGGGGTTCGGTTTCGACCAGATGATGTCCTGGCGTAGATACCAGCCGTCGGCGCGCAGTGCAAATGCCAGCAGCCAGGGTATCCCGATCAGGTCTTTTGGCTTGCAGCCGCCGGGTACACCAGCGCCGATCCCTTGGCCCTGGGTGACGGCTCCGCTTCCAGAAACTCGACCGGGTTGGGTGCCGCGCTGTCCCGCATAGCTGTCCCCGATGTTCAACCATAGCGTGCCATCGTCGGACAGCACGTCGCGCACGCAGCGGAACACCTCGACCATGGCCGCGATGTATTCCTCGGGTGTCTGCTCCAGGCCAAGCTGGCCAGGGTGCCCGTAGTCGCGCAGGCCAAAGTAGGGCGGGCTGGTAACACACATTTGCGCACGTACGCCGTCAGCAGCCCAGGCGCGCATCGTCTCTCGGCAGTCGCCGGTCACAGTGATGTTCATAAAAGGGCTCAAAAAAAGCCACCTCGGCGGGTGGCTTGGGGGTTGGGTTGCTGGGTGGGTCAGAACGGTGGAATGTCGTCGTAGCCGTCTTGCTGCGGCGCTTGGCGTTGTTGCGGCTGCCGCTGTTGCGGCGCCTGCTGACCGTCGCGCGGCTTCGGATCATTCAGGTAGGCCCAGCCGTCCCAGCCAATCGGGATCGCTTCCAGCTTGAGCATCAGCCCGTTTTTTGTTTCGATCACTGAACCCAGCGTCTGATAGCGACTCTTTTCCGCTCCGGTGCTGTCGGTGTACTTGCCGGTGACTGCTGTTACTTCGTACTTGCGTGCCATGATGGCCCTTTCAAATTGCCCGCCGCCCAGCGCGGCAGGAGTTGGTTAAGCGGCTTGCGCTGTTGGTTGGTTTGCCTTGAGCAAAGCGCGCAGTTTGCTTTGCGGCGCCATCAGCTTCCAAGCGGCAATCTTGTGGTCGTTGTCGGCAATCTCGTAGTACGCAGAGATGGCCTCAAACTCCTTGCCTTCGGTCCAGGCGGCAACGATGCCATCGACAATCGCGGCCACATGTGCTTGCTCTTCTGGCGGCAACTCAATGTCCGGCACTGGGCTGACCTTGGGGGATGGAGGTTTTGGAGCGGGCGGCGGTGACTCTGCGTAGCCAGACTCCAGTGGAAGTTTTGCCCACAGCTCATAGGCCAAACCAAAGGTGAACGCAGCGGCCATGCACACCCCACGACGGTGCGTGTCCGTTATGTCGCGTGCTGTGATTCGATCCACCGGGATAGCTGCGTTGCGCACATCCATAACCGCTTGTGGCACTGGTGGTGTGGTTACATCGCCGTTGCGGAACCGGATCAGCAGGTAGGCCCCCACGGGAGCCTGGTGCAACACGTAGCCATCCGGCGCTGTCACCATTTCTGGTTGCCAGCCGGGGGCATGTTCGCGCAGTAGCGCCATGGTGCGCGACCAGTTGATGTAGCTTGCGGAGAATTTGCCCGTCCCAATCTGTTCGACCAGGTTGGAAGTCGCCACGCCCGCGAGGTTTGGAATGTTGGTATTCATGGTCAGAATGGTGTGAAAAGCATTTCGCGCAATGCGCCAATGCGGGTGTTGTTGATGCGGGACAGCTTGTAGGCGCCCCAGTAGTAGCGAAGTGTTTTCATGTGTGCTCCTAGTCCCGCGCCACAACCCACGCAGAGCGCAGGGCCTGCAGCGGCGGCAGGGTTTGTCGATAAATGCGGTACAGCCGCCAGAAATCGTGCAGGCGGTTCACTTCCCCGCCTCCTTCGCCGCAGTCGCCACCGCATCAGCTAAATCAGCCTGTACCGCGGCATACGTGTCCACATCGCTTGTGCAGCCGCTGAAAACCAGCACTGCAAGCACTGCGGGAACGATCAGCCAGCCACGGCGGCGGAACGCCCAAATGGCGCGCTTGTGTAGCGGCGTCTTGTGCACCTCTATTGCCATTGCCATCTGAGCAGCTGTCTTGCCGAAGCCGGGGCAGGTGCGGGCGTAGGTGCTGGTGTTGTCGTCTAGGTATGAGGGGGCGCGAATCATGGGGTCTCCTTCAATGCAGGGTTAGGGCCGCCGATGCCAGATGGGCGCTGCCACTTGGTAATGGCTGTCAACACATTGCCTGCGGCATTGACGGGGCGGAGGGAGCGCCATGCGCCGCACTGGTAACACCATTCCACGGCGCCGCCAGCGATCAGCCAGCTATTGCGCTCATGCCGGTGTCGGGTGGGTGGGGCAGCGTTCTCCCTCTTCGCCTTCGCCTGGCTGGCCTCACTCGCTGCCAGTGCTGCAGGGCGGTCGCGTTCGGTGCGGGTCATTCGTCCACCTCCGCGTGCCATTCGCCGTACCAGCGCGCCAGCGTGTCGAGAGCTTCCTTTGCTTCTGGCGCGCCCTTGTCGGCACAGCTCACCAGTGCGCGAAAAACAATCGCGTCGTGGTCCCGAAAGTCGAAGGCTTCGCGCAGCCTGTCGAACTGTCCGGCCTTGGCCTGCTCCAGGGTTTCGCGGGTGAGCCGGACTTCCTCGGCTTCCAGCGCTTCGGCGTACCGCTGGCGCTGGTCTTCGTGCGCTGCGCACGCCAGCATGTCGATTTCAAAGGCCATGTCACACCTCACTTTCAACAAACTCGCCTTCCGGACTGAGTTGGTAGAAGACATCAGGCTTGATCCCGTCCTGGCCAACCATCGCAGCGCGGATGCAGATCAGGTCGCCGTCATCGTTGCGATGCGTCAGCACAATCGCACCGCCCGCGCTTGCCTTTGCCTTTGCATCGATACCCAGAGCGGCTGCCACAGCGTGCTTGCCCGTGGTGGCGGCGTTCGCCTCTTCGCCCGTGGTGGCGGCGTTCGCCCAGTTGCCCGTGGTGGCGGCGTTCGCCCGGTAGCCCGTGGTGGCGGCGTTCGCCCAGTTGCCCGTGGTGGCGGCGTTCGCCCAGTTGCCCGTGGTGGCGGCGTTCGCCCAGTTGCCCGTGGTGGCGGCGTTCGCCCGGTAGCCCGTGGTGGCGGCGTTCGCCCGGTTGCCCGTGGTGGCGGCGTTCGCCCGGTAGCCCGTGGTGGCGGCGTTCGCCCAGTTGCCCGTGGTGGCGGCGTTCGCCTCTTCGCCCGTGGTGGCGGCGTTCGCCCAGTTGCCCGTGGTGGCGGCGTTCGCCCAGTTGCCCGTGGTGGCGGCGTTCGCCTCTTCGCCCGTGGTGGCGGCTTCTGCGCCTGCGGCAACCTGCGCCGCAATCGCCACCGCATCAGCGCCAGCAATGATGGCCGTTTGCTTTACGCGGGTGGTAGTGTCCAGCTCGGCAAACAACTTGCCCACCAGCCAATCAGCGTCGTCACCGCGTTTATCAGCGATCAGCGCGCGGTACACGGGCACGAACTCTGCGCCCTCGGGGAACTTGCCAAGAAACCAGCGGTAGCCATCGCTACACGCGGCCCACGACTTCACGCGGTCTTTGGTGATCTGGAGGTTGTTGGTGGTCGCGGTCGAATCAGCCATGCTGGCTCCTTGGGTTACGTTTTGCATTGCGCCTCCTGGGCGTAAAAAAGCCCTCACTTGGAGGGCTCAAGAAAATCGGGCGGGAGGATGACGGCTTCCTCTCCGGGACACCAACTCAACGGCGGCTCTTCTCTGATCGCTGCATTGAGCGCATCGAATGCCGCCATCAACCGGTCGCTTACCTCGCCGTCTTCTGGGAGGTCATCGCTGAAGTGCTCGTTTGGGTCAATCTCGCTGGCCATGTTTGGCTTGCAAAACACCAAGCGCGCATCCTCGGGTTTGATGTCGTTGTCAGCCAGCCAGTCCGCTATTGCTTCTGCGTCGAAGAAGTAGGTATCCCCATCAAACACCGCGACAAGTTCCCCGTCGTATGCCCGGCGTGGCATCGCAGCGAACTTTGCATCCATACGCTCGTCGCGGCACATCCGGCACCAGCCGCGAGTCTCGACAACGCCATGCGCCGGGTTCTGGCTGCAGGTGCGGTGCGTCGATCCGTCGTAGCGGGCCATGTGCTCGTCCTGGCCCCAGAAATGACCAGTTCTTGATACCCAGCCCGTGACCGTCTGTAGGCTTGCGGCTTCATCGGATTCGTAAAGGACAGGCTTTTTGTCAGATGACATGGAGCGCTCCAAATAAAAAAGCCCCGACAGGCGGGGCGAACCCCTGCGCAAGGCAGGAGGGGAGGGATGGGGCTTGCCCTGTCTATAGGAGGGCAGGGGTGTAGCTAGTCGTCCTCTGCGGTCACCAGCGAGCCGTCATCGTTGATTGCCATCAACTTCAGGCCGCAACTGCCGCGATCTGCGACCCATACCGGCACGCCAGCGTGCATGTAATAGTCGCCGCCCTTCCAGCCATGAAAGCACGCGCCCATGGCGTCCTTGCATTTCTCAAGTAGATGCTTGACGGCTACGGGGTCTGTTGGCTCAAACGACAAGTCCGAGTAGTACCCGCGATAGCTATGCGGGTTCGACAGCGGAACCATCACATGGTCCGGAAGTTCTTGCAGGCGTTCGATCATCTTGCCAAGCGTCATTTGTGACTCGGCGCGCTCTTTCATCCATTGGGCCGAAAGACCATCTACCAACGCTTGCATGTTCATACTGCTCTCCTAGTATTTGGTGAATGGGTGGGCTACTCGCTGCACCAGTTGCTCCGCTACATGGCGGCTCACTCAGGCTGGCATCTGCTTTCGCCCGTATTGGGGGGCACTCCCGGCCCCTGGTGTAGGGGCGGGGTGGGGTTAGGCGCTTTTTTCTTCGGTCTCATCCGCAACGCCACGCCCTGCGCTCTTTGCCAAGCCCAGCAGCACATCCTTGTGCGCACGCCAGAACCGCAAAGCATCACGGCCATCCATCTGCGCAATGCGTTTGTCGTCGTACTCGTCCCAGTCGCTAAGTTTGTGCAGCTCGCAGCCGATTTGCATGTGTTCATCCAGGATGGTCACGCGCCAGTGCAAACCAAACAACTGGATAGGAGCTTGGTTGATCACGATGCCATCACGCCACTTGGCGTCCGACAGGTTGGCGCCCGACAGGTTGGCGCCCGACAGGTAGGCGCCCGACAGGTAGGCGCCCGACAGGTTGGCGTCCGACAGGTTGGCGCCCGACAGGTAGGCGTCCGACAGGTTGGCGCCCGACAGGTTGGCGTCCGACAGGTTGGCGCCCGACAGGTAGGCGCCCGACAGGTAGGCGCCCGACAGGTTGGCGCCCGACAGGTTGGCGCCCGACAGGTTGGCGTCCGACAGGTAGGCGCCCGACAGGTTGGCGCGCGATTCCACCGCCCTCTCCAGCGCGTACCGCGTGCGCAGTCCGCTTGCCATATCGTCCGGCACATCGCACTCGAACAATACCGAGTCGTTCCAGCGATGCTTGATCTGATGCTTTGCCATGGTGGTTCCTTCGTGGTTGAAATCAGCAAGCGCCTCGTTGGAAGCGCCTGGTGGTTTGCCGTGCGTTGGCGGGGCGGGGTGATTACTTGCAGCGCGCTTTGTGTTTCTTGATGCGGCGTAGCTTCATGGCGGCGCGGTGAGCTGCTTTGTGCGCGCCGGGTGCGCGGCGGTTGCTGTGCCCCTGACCTTTGCCGCGAGAGACATAAGGCCCGAGTTCAGCGATTTGCGCCTGCTGCAACGAGGCAGAGGCTGCGCTACTCATGATTCCAGCGATTGCTACTGCCATAGCCATGGCGCGTGCAAATGGTGCTGAGCGTTGCATGTGTGTTCCTTTGTTGAAAAACAGAGAGCACTGACCATCAATGCGCTCTGGTTTTGCCCCTGTCTCCAAGGGCTGTCCCGGTTACTCGATCCGGGTCCACTGAGGGAAGGGTTAGGCCCAAGCTATGACGCTCTGAGGCTGCGTGTGACAAATGGCTTGACTGATGCGTTAAGGGCTCGCCACACCCAAGTACCCCGCGCGCCGTAGCGCTTCCTTTGTCCGGGTAACTCGCCTATCGACAACCTTTGCGCATTTCCTCCCCGCGCTGTCACCGCGAGGCATGCGGCCCACGTTTTTGCGTGGAGCAGAGAGCGAGGGAGCGACCGCCGCTGTGCATCTCTCTGTTGGTCTTTTGCTGTTGTTGGCTGACCGCCTCACCCGGATTTGCTGCTAAGCCACTCCCGGTTTGTGCCCGCTGCGCGGGTGTGATTGAAGGTGATGTGAATGCCGCCCTGAGCCGTCACGAGTTCTCAGGCCCCTAGAGCCAGTGGACACGCTGCAGCGTGCTACCCACCTCCCTTGCGCACTACGCCTATTCGCCGCGGCAATCACATCACCCTCAGTTTTTAAGGAACTCCGTGGTGACCGCCGATCCGCTCACCCTGTCGCTGCGTTTTGCTGCGATGGGTGTATTATTAGGTCACGCCTTATCGGTGTCAATAGGCATAGCCTTATAAATGAGGCGAACAACTACGTACGTAGTTTTGACGGGCAACAAAAAACCGCCTCGGTGGGCGGTTTGGGGATCGGGGCATGAATGCGGACGGGTGGTTTAGGCCCGCCCGCGTTCACTACACCAGGAGCGCAAGTAGAAGGATGATTGCATCGACCGGAGCCGAGAGGGTCACCTTCACCTTGCCAAACTGGACTGCGATTTGCAGCTTCATGGTTAGTCCCCATGTTGCGCGACCGCAGCACCGGTGCTTGGCCGCCTGTACGGGTGGCCTCGCTTTGGAGGTTACTGGAATGTTTGAGGGCGTTCGCGTGCGACCGCGAATCCTCTAGATTTCATTGGCCTCCTGACGGCGTATAGGCCATACGCCGGGGACGCCGGAGGGGTGGGGCCGTTAGTCGCATGGCGGCTTGTCCATCCCTCCGGGTATCCCGAATTCACCTGCAATCCGTATAGACGGCTAGCTAGCCTTGCACTTTTTCTTTTCCATGGCTGCAGTCACAGCCTCGCGTTCGCCGCGCACGTTTGCCAGCTCGGCGGCCTCTACGCCGTCGCCCTGGCCCACCCCGTACCAGAATGCTTGCGTTTCGCTGGTCTTAATCCGCTGGTTTTGAGCGGCCACCAGTTGGTTTTCGCGCCTGGCTAAGGCCGATATTTCCGCCACCAGGGCATCGCAGCTTGTGCTTTCGTACTTGAGCGGGGACACGTAGGCCCCTGTGATTTGGGTGGTCGGCGTTGGCATGTTCATGCAGCCAGAAAGTACCGCGACCCCAAGCGCGACTGCGCCAACCCTCATTTTTTGCATAGTTGCTCCTTAAAACTCTTCTCCGCGCCACACCTTCACGACGCGCGCAAAAACCTCAAAGTCCATCCCTTCGACAATGTCGAACGGGTCGTACAGGGTGTTGTAGCTTTTGGCCCGCAGAACTAGACCCGCAGCGGTTGGAATGCGCTGGAGTTGTTTCACGAAGCCCTCTTCCCCCACGCGGAAGAAATAGATCCCGTCCACGTCTGCGCGGTTGATGCCCCTATCAACCAGCAGTGGGTCGCCCGGGTTGAAAAGCGGCTGCATTGAGGGGCCAAACCCCGTGACGATGGCTAGGTTCTTGACTGATGTGATGCGGTGCACGTTCTCTTGTGCCCAGCGTTCCGATACGCGCCATTCCTTGATAACCCCCGGTTGCTCTGCCAAAACGATCCCCTTGCCCATAGAACCGCCCGTTTGGAACTGGCGGATTACGACATCACTAGTTTCTTGTTGTAACGAATGTGCAGAGGGTATGACGTTTACGCCGCCTACGGAAATTTCGGATTGCACGACCCCATCAGTCGGGTATGGAGCCTCTACGCTGGACAAGCCCCAATGTTCTGGCCCAACGACATCTGAAAAGTACGCCCACAGCTTTGGCAGCTTTTCTTTTCCGATGGTCCCACGGTTGATCCAGTCCTGAACGGACGGCGGTTTGACCCCGAAGTACGCGGCAACCGCGACCTTGGAAACACCCTTCTTTTCGATGGCGACGCGTATAGCCGCGCCAAGCTGTTCGCCTGTAAGCATCGCCTTATCTTCGATTAGGCAGTACATGTTAGGCAATTCCTATTGACTGAGATAAGGCCAAGCCTCATAATGAGGCTATGTCTAATGCAATTCTCAGGGCCGCAGAACAGCTTGGCGGTCAAGCGAGCCTGGCTCGCGCGATGGGGGTTCAGCCTCCGACCGTCAACCAGTGGGCTAAGGGCGACCGTCCGATCCCTGCTGAGCGCTGCCCACAAATCGAGGCCCTGACCTCTGGAAAGGTTCGCTGCGAAGAACTCCGCCCAGATGTGAATTGGGCAGTTCTTCGCAAGCCATCCCGCAAAGCCAAGCCCACCGCTACGGAGGCCGCACATGGATAAGCACATCTCCGAAGGCGACGAGCACCTGCGGCTGGTTAAGTCGGTTTTGTCGAGCACGTTCCCCAACATATCAGGCGCAGTTTCGGACCCCATTGCTTGGCTGAACGAGCGCACTGCGGCGTTGGAGGCCAAAGCGCCAGCGACTACCCAACTTGATCGGATTGAGCGCCTGTTGGAGGCGCTGCTGGCAAAAAGCCAAACGGCTTGTCTGCCTCCGCTCGCAGCATGTACAGCACATATGACGGCGGCACAAACAGTGTCAGCCCGTGGTTTTTTTCTCCATCCATCGGATGTAGCTGCAGAAAGCCAAAAGACGTTTCCAGCACCTCGCTGCAGCGGATCGACGGGCACTGACCCAGAGGCGAGCCAGTCATGACCGCATTGAACACGCTCAAGTCGATTGGCGCGTCTGGTCGAAAGATCACCCCGAATACCGGTTTCATGTCTGCCCCTTTCGTTGGTTTGGTTGCTTGCACTTCCATTGTCCAGCGTCAGCGGGTGGGCACCCATTCTTTCTAAACCTGCCAATCCACAGGAGAACACGACATGTACGCAGACCCTGCCGCTATCCGTGTGAAGCGCGTCAACCTCAGTCTCAACGCCGCAGAGATGCGCGTGATTGAGGCCGTGAGCGAGATCAACAACATGCAGCCCAGCACGTTCATTCGTGAGCTGCTGATGGAGGCGTTGGCGAAGCAGATTCATGGCGGCAATTCTGTGGCGGGTGCTGGCGAAATGCGAGCCACTGCTTAGTCCCTCTCCCGTTTCAAACACGTAACGGAATGAGCACCAGTGCAATCCAAACCACCACCGACAGTGCAGCTGTCAGAGGCAGACGCACGCAAGGTCCAGCAGTACGCGGACCAGAACGGGCTGACGCTGGAGCAAGCCTGCACGCAATTGACCCAGCAGGAAATTCAGGCGCGATTCGTTCGGCCCAAGGTTCCCGCTCGGGTTCTTCCATTCATCAAGCGCAACAGGTAAGCCCGCCCGCTGCGGCGGCTGAACTTTCGCGTAACGGAAAAGTTATGTCCCTCTGGAACCCACGCAAACCCCTGAACCAGCCGCCAGCCTTTGGCCGTGTTCGGGCACCCGATGCCACCCCCGCATACGACCGCGCCAAGGTAATCCACCAAGCCGCCCAGTTCGAGCGCATCACCCAAACCCGCAAGTACGGGATACGGCACGAGGTGAAGTGAAACGGTGAAGCCTGCTACCGAAAGTGCAGGCATGAAAAAACCCGCTGTCATCGGCTGGCAGGCCTCGGCGGGTTTCCTTAACTGAGGCAAATCATGACACAACATCAAATCCTTGCCAAGCTCCTGTCGCGTAAATGCGGCACTACAGCCATGGAGATCATCAGCCGCGTGGGCACCGTATGCCCTCACAAGCGCATGTCTGACCTCAAGGCCATGGGCTGGACTATCACCAAGCGCCGCATCCCTGGCAAGAACTACCACGCCTATTTCGGCACTGCTCCTAAGGGCTGCTGAGCATGGCCGGTGACTGGATCAAGATGCGCGGCAATCTGTGGGATGACCCACGGGTTGCCCGCCTTGTGGATATGACCGACTCCAGCGAAGCCGCTGTTGTTGGTGGCTTGTACTGGCTGTGGGCAACTGCAGATCAGCACACGCAAGACGGCCTGATGCCTGGCCTTTCCCTGCGTCAGATTGACCGCAAGACCGGCATTCAAGGCTTGGGCAAAGCTCTGTGCGATATCGGCTGGTTGTCCGAAACCGAAGCCGGTGTGCGCCTTGAAAACTTTGAAGAACACAACGGACAGTCCGCAAAGCGTCGCTGTGTTGACGCACAACGCAAGGCAACTGTCCGCACCGTGTCCGCTTCTGATGCGGACAAATCGCAGACGAGTGCAGGACAAGAAACGCCGAATCTCGGAGCTAGAGAAGAGAAGAGAAGAGAAGAGAAGAAAGAAGAAAAGGAAGACACCGCGCCGCGCAAGCGCGTCACCCCACCTAAGCCGGATGACATCGATCAACAGGTCTGGGATGACTGGCTGTCGCTGCGCAAGGCCAAGCGTGCCCCGGTGAGCTTGACCGTGCTGGAGGACGCCCGCCGCGAGTCATCGAAGGCCGGGATGTCGCTGGAAAACTTTCTCCGCATCTGGTGCCGCCGTGGCTCGCAGGGCCTGGAGGCTGCATGGCTCAAGCCTGATGAGCGCTCCACGGGCGAAACGGCATACCAGCGCTCGATGCGTGAGCGGGTTGAGGAAATGTCCCCATTGGTTGCGCGCAAGGCCCCTGGCATGGCGTTCGACCGGGCAACCCAAATCCTCGATTGCGTGATCGTGGAAGCCGAGCCTCTGGCAATTGGAGGTGCACATGGCTGAAACCTTTGCCGATGTGATTGACGCCATCTTTGCAAAGCTCGCAGTGCGTTATGGCGCCGAGTGGTTGCGCAAGTGGGAGGGCGTCGATATCGCCGCCGTCAAGGCTGACTGGGGCTATGAGCTGGGCGGCTTTGGCTGGGACTTAGAACCCCTGCGCTACGCCCTGCGCAACCTGCCGGAAAAGTGCCCGAACGTGCAGGAGTTCCGCGCGATTGCTCGCCGGATGCCACCGCCAGAGTTCAAGCAGCTGCCTGCACCAAAGGCTGACCAGGAAAAGGTCGCCGCAGAGATCGCAAAACAGATCGGATTGAAAGCCGCACTTGCTCCCAAGGGAGACATGAAGGACTGGGCGCGCGCAATTGTGAAGCGCGCCGAGGCTGGCGAAAAGATCCGCCCCTACACCCTCAAATCAGCCCGCCAAGCGCTGGGCATGGAAGGAAAGATGTCATGGCAATGACCCGCGCACAAGCAAACCACATTCTCGACCTTGTCCGCGCTGGCGGCACCGTCCCAGAGTCGCAAATCCTGTTTGCACTGTGGGTCACCGGTGATCTGTTCTCGGAGGCCATCAATGCATGACCTGCTCAACCTGTCTCCACTGGTCACCCAAGCAATCCGGCCAGATGGCCAAGCATCGTCTAGCGATCTGCCTCAAGGGGCCGCGCTGGACGTTCTATCCACCACAGCACGTCTGTGGAAAGCACCAAGCAGTTGCACCGGATGTGGCGGCTGTGAGGGTTCAGTGGCTCAACAAGAAGGGGTGAAGCATGAACTGTAAGCCTGGGGATTTGGCGCGAGTGGTTGGCATGCCAAAACAGATGCAGTTGGCTAACAACCGAATTGTCAAGTTAAAGAATCTTCCGCCGATGGAAATTGAAGGATGCGCTTGCTGGGTTCTTGAAGACACGCTCCATGTGCAAGTCATTGGGAAGATGAAAACAAGCCGGGACACGTTCTTGCGTGGAGAGCAAGCGTGTCTTGACGCGCTGCCTGATGCCAACCTCCGCCCCATCCGCGACCCAGGCAGCGACGCCCAAGACGAAACCCTGTCCTGGCTACCAGTGCCAAGCACTGAGAAGGAGGCGGCATGAACCAGCAGTTCCCCGAAATCGTGGTGAGCGCAGATGACCGCCAGGTCGGCGGTTCTCACTACAAAGACATGCCCATGCAGCCATGGGACGTGATGCAGGCCTGGATGACGAAGGAGCAGTTCAACGGGTTCTTGCTCTGCTCGGCTCTGGCCTACATCGCTCGCGTCAACACGGCTGGCGTCGCAGGTAAAGGCGGTCGTACAGATATCGCGAAGGCGGCTCACTACCTAGAGAAGTGGCTGCAGGAGAACCAACATGCGTGATATCGCAGGGCAACAGTTCGGACAATTGATCGCTGCGCATGTCGCGGGCCGCGATAGCACTGGCAAGGTCACATGGATGTGTGTCTGTGCGTGTGGCAACCAGAAGGCGGTGACCATGCTGAATCTCACCTCCGGCAACACCAAGTCATGCGGCTGCGCGCGCCGCGTGTCCCGCAAGCGCAAGGATTTGTCCGGCCAGCGCTTCGGGTTGCTGACTGCCATCAAGACTGATGGCCATAAGCACTGGGAATGCGTGTGTGATTGTGGCGTGGTGGCCCGAGTGATGACGGTGCACCTCGTCCGCGAGCACACCCGTTCGTGCGGCTGTTTGAGGATCAACCCATCTCCGAGTGCGGCAGCTCTCAAGCGCCGTGAGCGTAACGCCCTGACAGGCTGGGTGAAGGGGGCGATTGCGGATGCTGGCGGAGTATGTGACTGCTGCGGGTCTTCGGAGCAGCTGCACGCTCACCACATCATGCCCTTTGCCACCCATCCTGCAATGCGGGCCGATCCAGACAACTCCGCAGCGCTATGTGCTCCATGTCATCGCGAGGTTCACCGTCTTATCGCGAGTGGATTGACTGGAGGCGACGCGCTTTATGAATTGCTGAGCGCAGGCAAGGCGCAGCACTACCGGCAAAAGCTGGCCGAGATTGACGCGCAGGAGGGGCGGCGCCATGGCTGAGCCAATCGACCCCAACAAGGCGGTTGACTTCCTTTTGTCCAACGCTGGTAAGTTTGCCAAGGCCAAGAGCGAGCGCGTGCATCTTGAGGAATACCGCAAGTCGAAGAAGGCCCTGCTGATGGCTGAATGCGCCGAGAAGGCCGTGAACGCCCGCGAGCAATACGCCTACAGCCATCCCGAGTACATCGCCCTTCTGGAAGGCTACAAAGCCGCCGTAGAGGTGGAAGAGCAATTGCGCTGGGCACAGATCGCCGCCCAGCTCCGGGTGGAAATCTGGCGTAGCCAAGAGGCCAGCAATCGGGCTCAAGACAGGAGCTTGCGCTGATGCTGACCTACAAGCACCCCAAGGCCAAAGCCTGCGCAGTGTGCGAGCGGGTATTTGTGCCTGAGCGCATGGGGCAGCAGGTATGCCGCCCCGCCTGCGCCATGAAGAAGGTGCGCCAGGCCAAGGTGGAGGAACGGGCAAAGGTTCGCACCCGCAAGGAAGCCGCCAAGCGCCTACCCGCCCTGATAGCCGAGGCTCAAGCCGCATTCAACGCATACATCCGCGCCCGCGATGAAGGCCAGCCCTGCATCTGCTGCGGCAAGCCTTTCGAGCCCATGAAGCCGGGCGGTTCTGTGGACGCGGGCCACTTCCGCAGCCGTGGCGCTGCTGGGCACCTTCGATTCAACGAAGACAACTGCTTTGCCCAGCGCAAGAACTGCAACCGCCCCGGAGGGACTACTTACGCCGCGTTTCGTGCTGGTGTGGTGGCGCGCATCGGTGAAGCACGGGTGACCGCGCTGGAGGCCGACAACACGCCCCACAAGTGGACGCACGACGAATTGCGGGCCATCCGCGATACCTACAAGGCAAAGCTCAAGGAGATGAAGAGTGAGAAATAACGCAGGCCGCCCAGTAGGCGCACGCATCCGCGAGGTGCTGGAGATCACCGAAGCACGCGGCCAGGCCAACACCACCGAAATCCGCCTGGCAATGAAGGGCTACGTGGAATCCGCCAATGTGGGGAAATACTGCTCCCGCGCTGTGGGCCTAGGTCTGCTGACTGCCGACCGCACACAACACCCCATTGTGTACCGCGCCGTTGACGGCTGGAGAGAGGCGATCGACGCCCGCCCACCATCCCGCCGTCGCCCTGAACCACGGCCAACGCCGCAGCGTACATGGCGCATGGCAAACAGCGTCTTTGCACTGGGGGCCGCATGACCCAGCCCGCAAAGCTCAACGGGTGCCACAACCGCCCGCCGTTCCTGAAATCGACCGAACTGCGGGACCACCACGGGCGCTTGGTGTCGTCTTGGCCCGCAGTCATGAACCCAGCCTGTCAGTACACGCACTCTGAATTAGGTCAGGCCGACCAACGATGCACCGGATGCAAGCACCGCGCAACCAAGGAGGCCGCATGATCCCGCGCAATCAACTGGGAGCCCACAGCGTTGCCATCCTTGAAGCTCTGGAAAAGCTGGGCCAATCCTCACCGCTGCAGGTCAGCGCCGAAACAGGGCTAAACCACGACCTTGCCCGCCAGTACCTGCGCCGCTGCGCCTTTCGTGGCCTGCTGAACGTGGCTCACATCGGCCGAGTGCCCATCTACACAGTCAAGGAAGGCTGGCGCGCAAGGTTTGAGCCGAAGCCGCGCCCGGTGATGCCACCGCCAGAAACCACCGTACAGCGGGCTATCCGCAAGAGGCCAGAGCTGCATTCGATATGGATGAACTGAAAGGACGGCCATGATGCAAAACGACATTGACCACCTGCTGAATGATCACCTCGTCCGCTGGCACAACTGGTGCAGTCGCTATCGGTTTGGCAAGGGATACCCATCGAGCGACGTGACCTGCCGCCAGTCCCGGACATCCAAGCAATACGACTACGATAACGGCGCCATTGATGCCTCAGTTGAGGACAGCATTGCAGAGGCGTTTGATGCCGCCATGGATCGCGTAGAGCAGCCGTATAGGACCGCTCTTTCGATCCAGGCTAGGAATCTGGCAACCGGCGCAACCGTCTGGAATAGCCCGCGCCTCCCCGCTGATCCTATGGAGAGATCGAAAATTTTGATGGACGCACGAAATATTTTGCTGAAAGTGCTTGCATCGACCGGAGTTATGGGGTAAAAATACGTCCGGCGGGATAGGTGTCTCTAAAATATCCTGCCAATATCACAGCCCCGCAGGTTCGCGCCTAGCGGGGTTTTGCTTTTGCCGTCAATGTGCAGGCTGATGCACTAATGACCTCGCTAGCTATTGCGTGGATCAGGCCCAGGATAAGGCGCAAGCCGATGCCTTTAAAAGCCGACCAAGGTAGAGGAAGCAACCACGTGGCATGCCGGAGATCAGCACCGGCGACGGCAATCATTGGGGGTTAGCTCAGTTGGTAGAGCAGCGGGTTTTGATCCCGCGTGTCGCAGGTTCGATCCCTGCACCCCTTGCCAGTTATGCGGGGCCGATCCAACACCATCCCGGCCATTTAGCGCCACGGCTTCGAGCCCCGCACCCTATCGAACCCCGAGAACACCATAAACCCTGTATGGCGGCTGACGGGTAAATCAGCCGGTTCTTTCTCGTATGCCCATACGACAGGGGGAGGCGCGAACGGCAACGCCCAGGCATGAGCTAGACCGATGGGCGCTTATGGGTTGAGCACTGCAGCCAAGCGGGCTTTGAACCACTTCTTCAGTTTGCGCGCATTCAACTTGCGCAATCGGCGCGATGTCCGGCCGGGTGCTGAGATGGCGCCAAAGTCGCTTGAACATATCTGCATAGGCGCATTTTGCGCTTTTATTTCACTTCGGACGAGCCGTAAGGAATCCGATATGTCTGAAAAACAAACAAAGCAATCGAAAGGTCGTGGCGGGGTTCGCCCTGGCGCTGGCCGTCCCAAGGGATCGCTAGACAAGGGCAATGCGCTCATCCGTGTCATGGTGGCCGATGCGCTTAATAAGGCGGGCGGCGTTGACTATCTGGTGCGCCAAGCCGACGAGAAGCCTGCGGCCTTTCTCGCATTGCTGGGCAAGGTGCTTCCTGTGCAGATCGAGGGAGGCGACGGTGGGCCGGTTGCGCATTCGCTGACGGTCACATTCAAGTGATCGAATTCCCGAAGGCGCTTCAGTTCCTGTTCAAGCCAGCCCGGTACAAGTGCGCCTACGGTGGGCGCGGTTCTGGGAAGTCTTGGGGGTTTGCTAGAGCGCTCCTCCTTGAGGGTGTGCAAAAGCCCTTGCGCGTGTTGTGTACCCGTGAGGTGCAGAAGTCACTAGCCGACTCGGTGCACAAGCTGTTGAGCGACCAGATAGAAGCCATGGGCCTGTCCCGCTTCTACGAGGTGCAGCAAACAGTCATCCGGGGCAAGAACGGGACAGAGTTCACATTTGCAGGCCTGCAGAGCCACACGGTGGACTCGATCAAGTCTTATGAGGGCGTGGACAGGGTATGGGTTGAAGAAGCCCACGCGGTAAGCAAGACTTCATGGAATGTCCTGCTGCCCACGATCCGCAAGCCAGGGTCTGAGATTTGGGTGACGTTCAACCCGCAGTTGGACACAGACGAAACCTATGTGCGGTTCGTAAAGAGCCCGCCGCCTGATTGCATCTCCATCCTGATGAACTACACGGACAACCCGTGGTTCCCGGATGTGCTGGAGGCTGAGCGAGTCCACGCACAGAACACTATGAAGCCCGAGGAATACGGGCACATCTGGGAAGGCCGCTGTATGCCAGCGGTTGAGGGGGCGATCTACTTTGATGAGGTGGCTGGAGCAGAGAGTAAGGGCCGCATCCGTGAGGTGCCCTATGACCCGCTGCTGAAGGTGCACGGGGTGTGGGACTTGGGCTGGAACGACAGCATGTCGATCATCCTGGTGCAGCGGTCGGCGTCTGAGATCCGGGTGATTGACTACATCGAGGATTCGCACCGCACGCTGAGCGACTACGCCCAGGACTTGAAGGCGAAGGGCCTCAATTGGGGTAGCCAGTACCTGCCACACGACGGGTACACGAAGGACTTCAAGACAGGCAAGAGCGCGCAGGAGATCCTGGCCGCGATGGGATTGACAGTGCCGGGGGACACGCAGAACCCAGGTATCCCACGAATGGACATTGAATCCGGTATCAAGGCCGCGCGCGAGGTGTTCCCGCGCATCTACTTCGACAAAGACAAGACCGGGCGCCTGGTGGAGTGCTTGAAGCGCTACCGCAGGCACATCAACCAGCAGACCCGAGAGCCAGGCCAGCCGCTGCACGACGCATACAGCCATGGTGCGGATGCTTTCCGCTATCTCGCATTGGTGGCTGACCAACTGAGCAACGACGAGTGGGGCGGAGCGATCCGCTATCAAAAGCTGAGCTACGCATGACAAACCACACGGTATATGTTGATCCTGAGATAGGCGCGTTTGTCAACGGGCGCCCGATCAATACGCATTGGTTGGTCGTGGAGCGCGACGAAGACCTTAAGACTGTGCGCCGTCAGTCTGTTGCAGGCCTGGAGGCAGCCTACGCGTTGGCGAACCAATGGCGTTCAGAGCTTGCCGCGCAAAACATGACGCCAATCGAGCAGATGCATCAGGTGTTGCAGGCTGAGTGGCTTGCATCAAACCCGGCAAATTGCATTGCTTTCAAGGCAGACATGCGCGATGTCGTGCAATGGATTTGCTATTGCACCAAGCACCCGCCAGTTACCTATAACTTCTACAACGTCATGCAGCAGCATGGTGTGCCGTTGCCTTCATATGGCAAAGACGATATCGCAAAGGCTCTCAATAGCCTCGCGCCGCACAAGCTGTTTGCAAACGTCAATACACCCGAGTAATTTCCAAAGGCATCGCTGAGAAGCGACCCATACATGAAATACAGCAAACCCGAACTCACCGCCATCCTGGAAAAGGAGCTGCGGCAGTCACTGGGTGCGCCCGGCACGGAGATCAGCCGCATCCGTCTGCGCAATCTCCAGTACTACAAGGCCGAAGCAACGGGCGAACTTGCAGCCCCTGACATTCCAGACCGCTCCAGCATCGTTTCGTCTGACGTTGCTGATACGGTCAATTGGATGCTCCCCTCGCTTCTGCGCCCGTTTGTGCAGTCGCAAGACGCCATGGAGTGCGAGCCATCAAGTCCTGAGTATGTGCAGGACGCGAAGATCGCCGGAGAGTACCTCAAGCTCCTTTTCTGGAAGCGCAATCGCGGGTTCAACTTCCTGCACCAATGGTTCCTGGATGGCCTGATTCAGAAAGTCGGCTTTGGCAAGGTCTTTTGGGAAGAGTACGAAGAAGACGCCGAGGAAAGCTACCAAGGCCTGTTGCCTGAACAGGTCGAGGAACTGCTGAAAGACTCTGATGTAGAGCCTGTAAGCCAGGAATCGCGCGAGATCATGGTGGAAGGCCAGCCGCTGGAGGTGTGGGACATCACCGTCAAGCGCGTGGAGAAAAAGGGCCGCTGCCGTGTGATGGGTTGCCCGCCCGAGGAAATGCGCGTGCATCCTCGGTCACGTTACGGCGAGCCGCTGACCTTCATTGCGCACCAGTTCTACAAGACCCGCGCAGAGCTGGAGGCTGATGATTACGACCTGACCAATGTGGCCGCCGAGGATGGCTGGCACATGGAGCAAATCGAGCGCGCTGCAACACAGACGCCGTGGTTCTTCGATCAATCAGACGGTGAGCTGGAGCGCTACCTGTGCTCTGAGTGCTACATCAAGCTGGACCAGGACAACGACGGCATCCCTGAATGGCGCCGGGTGTTCATGATCGGCAGCACGATCAAAGAGGATGAGAAGGTGGACGACCATCCGTTCGTCTTCTTCTGCCCCAACCCGATGCCGCATGTGTTCTTCGGTGAATGCCCGGCGGATCAGGCCCTGCAGCCGCAACGCCTGCGCACATCGCTGATGCGTGCTGTGGCCGACAACGTGTATCTGTCGGTCAACCAGCGTACGGGGATTGTCGAAGGCCAAGTGAACCTCGACGACCTGCTGAACAACCGCCCCGGTGGTGTGGTGCGCATGAAGAGCATCGGCGCCCTGCAGCCAATCCCGCAGGGTGGACTGGATCAAAGCGCCTGGCAGTTCGTGGAGTGGGGTGAGCAGTGGCGCGAACAACGCACCGGCTTCACGCGCTACTCGCAAGGCCTGTCGCCTGATGCGCTGAACCCCACGGCAACGGGTGTTTCGCTGATCACCGAGAAGGCCGACCAACGGATGGAGTTGATGGCCCGCGTGGCCGCTGAGTCCGTGCGCCAGTTGTTCGAGAAGATGATGAAGTGCGTCTGCCGCTACCAGAACAAGGCCGAGCAGGTCGAATTGTTCAAGCAGTGGATGACCATTGATCCTCGGGAGTGGGTGGATGGGTATCACATTCACATCAATGTTGGCCTGGGGACTGGGTCGAAGGACAAGCTTAGCGCTGTCATGTCGCAGATCTTCCAGATGTGTTGGCGCCGATTCAAAATTGAGCCACCGTGCCGATTGAATTTTGAGCCAGGGCTAATGGCCAACCTGTGAAGGTCGGCTGTGGATAAGTGTAGTGCCTTGGG